>CAZUBP010000174.1:0-3787 GCA_964618605.1 uncultured Lachnospiraceae bacterium
TCAAGGGCTTTTGCTGTTTGAATATGTGATTGTCTAAATGATTATCTCTTGCTGAACTGCGGAGCGCGACGAGCGGCTTTGAGACCGTATTTCTTACGCTCTTTCATTCTCGGGTCACGAGTCAGGAATCCGGCTTTTTTCAGAACCGGTCTGAAATCGTTGTCAACAGTCAGCAGTGCGCGGGCGATACCATGACGGATAGCACCGGCCTGTCCTGTATATCCGCCACCGCGTACGGTAACGATAACGTCAAATTTGTCTGTATTATCTGTAGCAACAAGGGGCTGACGTACGATAACCTTCAGAGTCTCAAGACCAAGATACTCGTCAATGTCACGCTTGTTGATTGTAATTTTACCTGTTCCCGGTACCAGATATACTCTGGCAACAGATGTTTTTCTTCTTCCTGTTCCGTAATATTTTGTCGTAGCCATGTCTTAAACCTCCTCTTAGAATGTCAGTACTTCCGGTTTCTGAGCTGCCTGCTCATGATCCGGTCCAGCGTATACATGCAATTTTTTAATCATGGATCTTCCAAGCGGTCCCTTCGGCAGCATGCCCTGTACAGCCAGCTCGATAACCTTCTCAGGTTTCTTAGCCATCATCTCTGCCAGAGTAGCTTCCTTCATACCACCGGCGTAATCGGAGTGATGATAGTAGATCTTCTGCTCCATCTTCTTTCCGGTTACTGCAACTTTAGCTGCATTTACAACGATTACATAATCGCCTGTATCAACGTGAGGAGTATAAACCGGTTTGTTTTTTCCTCTTAAAACTTTAGCTACCTCAGATGCAAGACGACCAAGGGTCTGTCCTTCAGCATCAACTACATACCATTTTCTCTCAATCTTATCCGGATTAGCCATGTATGTTTTCATGGATGTTACCTCCTGTTTAATCTGTAAATGTTGATAATCTATCGTCGGTGTGATGCCGACTGCCAAAAGATGGGATAAGCTCACGCTCTCGCTGCATCCTTCAGCGGAAAATACCTGCCACCGGGGCTTTGGCGCAGATATTAACTCACCATGTCACAGTGAATTATTTTACTATACCGAGCCAGGTGTGTCAACAGTTTTTTCCATTGTTTTCACCTGATTTTCTTCCTGGGGATAGCGGATCTCCAGCAGTGTCAACCCCTTGGCCCGGGCTGTGGGGCCTGCCATTTTTCGGTCCCTGGCCTCAAGTATCCGGGGAATATCCTCCGGCTGCAAGGCTCCTTTTCCCACCTCCAGCAGGGTTCCGGTAATGATCCGCACCATATTATAGAGGAAGCCGTTTCCTGTGATCTGAAAACGAAGCATGTCCTCCTCCTTCCAAAGGCGGGTCTTATAAATCCTTCTCACGGTGTCTGTCACCTGGGGATTTTCCGTGGCAAAGCTTTTGAAATCGTGGGTTCCCTCCAGGTAGGCGGCTGCCTGCTGCATCGCCTCCAGATCCAGTGTGCCATAGATATGGACACTGTTAAACCGTCTCGTAGGATCCGGGAAGGTGCGATTCAGCACACGGTATTCGTAGGTCTTTACCGTTTCACAGAAGCGGGGATGAAAATCCGGGGACACCTCCTCCGATTTCTGGATGCGGATATCCTCCGGGAGTCTCGTATTCAAAGCAAAAGCATATTTATCCGCCGGCATCCTGGCCTCTGTATCAAAGACAGCGATATTGCCCAGAGCGTGAACTCCGGCATCTGTACGGCTGGCACCGATGGTACGCACCGGCTTCTGCAGCAGATCACTGAGGCAGTTATCCAGCACCTCCTGCACCGTAAGGGCATTGGGCTGCACCTGCCAGCCTGCATAATTGGTGCCGTCATAGGCCACGGTCAGGCGTATTCGTCTCATCCGGATCCCTCCCTAAAAAACTATGCGTAAAACAATGCAAAGGGCCAGATAGGCCAGAAGCATCCCGTAGGCTGCCATATCCGTACCTCTGTAGGACAGGGGCTTCATCTGGGTACGTCCTGCACCGCCGTGATAACAGCGGGCCTCCATAGCCATAGCCAGATCGTTGGCCCGGCGAAAGGCGGAAATAAACAGGGGCACCAGAAGGGGCACCATATTTTTGATACGGGTAATGATATTTCCGGTCTCAAAATCCGCACCTCTGGCCATCTGGGCCTTCATGATCTTATCCGTTTCTTCCATAAGAATGGGGATAAAACGAAGGGCGATGGACATCATCATAGCGATCTCATGTACCGGTAAAATAAAGTTTAAGGGTTTCATCAGCCGTTCCAGGGCATTGGTAAGCTGGTTGGGCGTTGTGGTCAGGGTCATCAGAGAGGTTCCTACAATAAGGAAGCTCAGACGAATTCCCATGCGAACAGCCATGGCAAGACCCTTATCGGTGATCTGGATCCGCCAGAAGGACAACAGCACCACATCTCCCGGGGTAAAGATCAGGTTAAATAACACTGTGATACCCAGAAGAAAGGCAATGGATTTCATACCCTTCAGGATAAAGGTAATGGGTACTTTGGATACCTGAATAGCCACAGCCAGAAAAAGAAAGGCTGCCAGATAGCCCACCCAGTCATTCGTAATAAAAAGGCTGACAATATAGATAATAGTTGCGATGATCTTCACACGAGGGTCCAGTTTATGAATGGCGGAATCCGCCGGATAATACTGACCTATGGTTATATCTTTTAACATGTATTTTCCTTTAGGGTCAATGATGCAGGGCTTTCAGTATGCTTTCCTTCGCTTCAGCAACTGTGGTAGCCTCTGTATTCACTGCCAGTCCGTGTTCAGCCAGGGCATGCATGATATAGGTGATCTGCGGTGCCGCCAGCCCTATTTTCTCCAGTTCCAGATAATGGGAAAAGACTTCCCGGGGTATACCGTCAAAGGGCATATGACCCTTGTTCATAACGATAATACGCTCCACGTATTTGGCCATATCCTCCATACTGTGAGAAACAATAGCAATGCTGATGCCTCTCGTCTCATGGAGCTCCTTTACTTTATCCAAAATGTCATCCCGGCCCTTGGGATCCAGTCCCGCCGTAGGCTCGTCCAGCACCAGCATTTTCGGATTCATGGCCAGCACACCGGCAATAGCTACCCGGCGTTTCTGACCGCCGGAGAGATCAAAGGGTGACATTTTATAATATTTTTCTTTCAAACCTACCTGTTTCAAGGCATCCAACGCCCGGTCCTTACACTCCTCCGGGCTGCAGCCCAGATTTTTAGGGCCGAAGCATACGTCTGTCAGCACATCCGTCTCGAAAAGCTGGTGCTCAGGATACTGAAAGACAAGTCCCACCTGACTTCTCAGCTTCCGAAGATCATACTTTTCTCCCCAGATATCCTCGCCGTCAAAGAGCACCTGTCCCTTTGTGGGGCGCAGCAAACCGTTGAAATGCTGGATCAGCGTGGACTTTCCGCTTCCTGTATGGCCGATAATGCCCAGAAACTGGCCATCGGGAATAGCAAGACTGATATTGTCCAGCGCTACTCTCTCGTAAGCCGTTCCCGCAGAATAGGTATAGGTCACATTTTTTAACTCAATCGACATAAGGCTTCCACCAACTCCTCTGTATTCAAGACACCCTCGGGAACATCCAGTCCGGCTTCCCGCAGCTCATGGGCCAGCAGTGTTACCTGAGGCACATCCAGGCGATAGGTTTTCAGGGTATCCACCTGGGAAAAGATTTCCCGGGGTGTTCCCTGCATCACCACCTTGCCGTGATCCATCACATAGACAAAATCTGCCCCTGTCACTTCCTCCATATAGTGGGTGATAAAGATGACGGTAATATGTTCTTCCCGGTTGATTTTGC
>CAZUBP010000175.1:0-3780 GCA_964618605.1 uncultured Lachnospiraceae bacterium
ATTAGAAATCACCTGCCTTATCATACTGTGTACCCTTCAGGAATACCACAGCGTATACGGTCAACGCTATCATCAGCAGTACGCCAAAGGCACTGGCCAGACCGAAGTCGTAGGAGGAAAATGCCTGACTGTACATATAGGAGGGCAGCGTCTGGGAATAATTGGCCGGACCACCTTCGGTAACGATAACCACTAAATCGAAGGAGTTAAAGATCCAGATGGTACGCAGCAGCAGTGTCATGATCAGGGTAGGCTTGATATAGGGCACTGTCAGAGAGAAGAACTTGCGGATAGTGCCGCAGCCATCCATATCTGCTGCCTCGTAAATATCTGCGGGCACTGACTGCAGCGCCGCCAGAATATTGATGGCAAAGAAGGGGATACCGATCCAGATCATGGCAATGGTAACCACCGCCAGAGACAGACCCGGCGTACCCAGCCAGGAAAGGCCTTTTTCTACCAGGCCCAGTTTTTTAAGAATATCATTGATAACGCCATATTCTCCGTTGAAGGACCATCTGAACAGCAGACCTACAACGAAAGCTGAAAACGCCCATGGTAAAAATACAATTGACTGATAAATACCACGGCCTTTGAATTTTCCATTTAATGCAAGGGCAAGTCCAAGTCCCAGAAGGAACTGACCTGCAACAGAGGCTATAACATAGATCAAAGAGTTTTTCACCAACAGCAGGAAATTCTTGTCAGTGAACATTTTTATGTAGTTCTGGAAATCATTCCAGTGAATATCATTGGGTTTGGAGAGCTTATAGCTCTGAAAGGACATTATAATACTGTCGATCAGCGGATAGCCGAAGGTCAGAAGCAGGAGCAAAAGCACGGGACCTATATAAAAATAGGGCTGCAATTTTCTTCTGGTCTGAAGGGACAGGCCACCGGATTTCGTTTTTTTCTTCATCGAGCTTTCTTTCCTTTCTGGAGAATAAACATGGTGCAGGAGCATGAGACATACTCCTGCACATCCTGTTTACGACATCGGCCCTGACGGGCCAATGTCAATTTTGTTTAAATTTCAAAACTATACCCAGGGGTATTTAGTTCATGGTTAATGCTGTCTCAACCTCTGCATCCGGGTTTTCAGCCATGTACTCATCCATTCTCTCCTGGAGAGCATCGCAGATATTGCCGAGAGCAGTTGCTGCATCCTCGTCACCTAACAGATAACTCTGGATCTCCTCATGGAACAGACCCTGATGAAGCTCTGTGTAATCGAAGGGACCAAAGGTAGCCGGAACAGCTACGTCAGGATCGTTCATCTGCTGCAGGAATACACCGTATACGCCATCCTCGCTGTAGATATCCATCTCAGCTGCATCCTTCTTGATCGGGATCTCACCGGTCATCTGGCAGTACTCAGCCTGGTTCTCGGAAGCTGTCATGTATTCGATCAGGTTCCATGCAGCATCCTTGTTGCCCTGCTGATTGGAAATAGCGTAAGCGTAAGGAGCATTCATGGTGTTGTAGATCTTGCCGTCCTTAGTGGATTTCGGCATGGGCATTACCATCCAGGTACCATCTTCCATACCGTCGATCAGTGTGGGAGCAACCTCGGAGTCGTTGATCAGTGTACCTGTCAGACCGCCCTTGAAGTTATCTACCATCTCTGTGAATCCCCAGTTGATGGCATCTTCCGGTGCGTAGCCGTTCTTGTACAGATCAGTCCACTTAGTGAAGGCTTCCAGACACTCGTCGGAGTTGATCAGGATCTTGCCTTCGGAATCATAGGTAGCACCACCGGTGAATCCCTGCATGTAAACCAGCAGCGGATCCAGGGCACCACGGGCACCACGGTAGGAAGTACCGTAACGTCCCTTGGAAGTATCTGTCAGCTTAGCAACAACATCAAAGTACTCGTCATATGTCCAGCCAACTTCCGGATCCAGTTCAATACCGGCTTCCTCACACCAGTCTTTACGAACATATACACCCTTTACCATCAGACCATCCGGTACAGTGTAGTAATGACCGTAACGTGTCTGCTCGGATTTCCAGAGAATGTTTACAACAGCATCGGTGTACTCGTCCTCTGTACCGGCGATGTAATCATCCAGGGGCTCTACCCAGCCTGCCTCAGACAGCTGACCCAGCCATCCGGACCAGCAGGTGATAACATCCGGCATCTGGCCTGCACTGCCGAGAGCCATGATCTTGTTTGCTGCATCATCCCAGGGAACGGACTGATATTCTACATGAATACCTGTTTCTTCCTCATATTTAGCAAACAGATTTTCAAAATAAGCAGTTCTGGTATCGCTGGGGGATACGTCCAGGAAGCTCAGCTCCTTCACGTCGCTGTTTGTTGCTTCGGCCTGGGAAGTCTCAGCAGCCTCAGAACCTGTGGATGTTTCTGCCTGGCTGGCTGTTCCGCCGCCACATCCGGTAAACAGTGTTGCTGCCATAGCTGCTGCCATGACCAAACTTACCATTTTCTTTTTCATACTATTCCTCCTTCATGGTATGTTATATTAAAACCTGCTGCGTCTCACGCCTGCAGATGTTTTAATCCCTGTTCCAGGTCAGCGATAAGATTATCGCTGCCTTCCAGTCCACAATAGATACGAATCAATCCTCTATTTCCGCCGATCAGCTGTACCGCCTCCTCTGCTTCCTTCAGCAGGGGAAGGATCACCAGGCTCTCATGGCCGCCCCAGGAGCATCCCTTCAGGAAAAGCCGCAGGCTATTGGCCAGTCGGATCGCCGTATTCGGATCTTCATCCTCCAGCTCAAAGCTCATAAGACTGGTATGTCCGGTTTGCTGACGTGCAATAATATCTGCCTGGGGATGAGAAGGAAGGCCGGTATAATATACCTTTTTCACCAGCTCCTGCTGTTCCAGGAACTGTGCCACCTCCATACCTGTTTTCTCCAGGGTACGAACTCTTGTCTCCAGCGTACGCAGACCCCTGATCGTCAACCAGGCTTCCATGGGTCCCATGATCCCGCCGAAGAGCTCTCTTACCTGGGTCATGATCATACGCATCAGTTCTTCATCCTTACCCACCAGCACGCCGCCGATAATATCACTGTGGCCGCCGATGAACTTTGACATGGTATGCATTACCAGGTCAATGCCGAAATCCAGAGGCTTCTGGAAGATGGGGGACAGGCAGGAATTGTCGATATAGGTCTTGAATCCCCGTCTGTGAGCGATCTCTGCAATAGCTCTGAGATCCACTACCTTAAATACGAAGGTTGCCGGGCTTTCCAGGATCATCAGATCCGTATTCTCCTGTACCGCATCCTCGATCTCCTGGAGATCATCACCGGATACGTAGGTCACGGTCATCTGAAACTTCGGGCCAAAGACATTGGCAAACATCCGTTTCACCGGCATATACACATCCTTCATGCAGATCACGTGGCTGCCGGCCTTACAGGTAGCCATCACTGCTGCGGTAAAGGCAGCCATACCGGAAGCAAACACTACTGCCCGGGAGCCATGTTCCAGCTCTGCCAGTTTTCTTTCCAAAATATGTACTGTGGGATTACCGTCTCTGCCGTACACAAAGCTGTCATCCGCAAATATGTCCACTCCGTTATATTCCTCCACACTGTCATAGGCATGGAGAGAATTCATAAAGATGGGGGGCACGACCGCATTCAGATACCGGTTGTACTCATCCCCTGTATGGGTCAGTGACAGGAGATCCTGGGATCTCTCCTCTTGATATTTTTCCATAAAATTCTCCTCAGAAACACGTTTAGCACCTGGCCGAATATTTTTAAGTGGTCTGACCACTTATATTTTTTAAAAAACAA
>CAZUBP010000176.1:0-3772 GCA_964618605.1 uncultured Lachnospiraceae bacterium
AAAAGAATAGATAGCACAACGGAACGTCACCCACGGCGTTCCGCTTTTTGTATATAACGTATTAATATTCTATGCCTTTTCGGGCTTGTATGCCCTTGCTAAAGGGGTGTTTTACCGCATGAATTTCGCTAACGTAATCGGCAACACTGATAAACTTACTTTGGGGGTTTCGCCCAGTGAGTACCAGTTCTAAGTAGTCGGGCTTGTTGAATATTAAGCTGTCGGCTAAAGTCACATCAAGGAGTTGTTTTTCGTAAGCCACGTTAAACTCATCCAGTATGAGTAAGTCTATAGCTTGTGTGGATACTAACTCTATAGCGTGGTTAAGCAACCTATTGTGGCACTGCACCAACTGGGACTTGTCCTCGCTTGACATGGAAAATGTAAACCCATAGTTTCTGTCGCAACGCTCAATGGATATGTTTTCAAGTTGCCTTAGTGCTACTAGTTCGGAAGTTTCATTGCCCTTTAAAAACTGCACTATATGGACTCTCATACCGCTACCCACCGCCCTTAGAGCCAACCCTAAAGCCGAAGTAGTCTTACCCTTACCGTCACCGCAATATATGTGTATTAGTCCCATGATACCTACTCCTTAACGCTGTCGGTAGACCTGTCGTATACTTGATACAACAAAGCATTACATATGGACGCTACTACAGTGCTACCGCCTTTTCTGCCCTCTGCTACTATGTAAGGGATATCCGTTTGCATAATCAACTCTTTGGACTGCACAACGTTCACAAAGCCCACTGGAGTGCCTATAACTAACTTTGGACGTACTGCACCTTGCTGTATTAGTTCATAGAGCCTAACTAGTGCCGTAGGAGCGTTACCTATAGCGAATATCAAAGGCTTGTCTTTAAAGAGTTCCACAGCCTTGTCCATGGAGGCTATAGCCCTAGTAATGCCTTTATTCTTAGCCACCTGTGATACGTCGCTGTCAGCCATGTAGCAACACACTTGACACCCTAGCTTGTTTATAGCGGTCTTGTTAATTCCAGACTTAGCCATATTAGTATCCGTGACGATTACCGCACCGCCCCTTAGGGTTTCTAGTGCGGACTCTATAGCGTTTGGTGAAAACTTCAAAGTCTTAGCGTAATCGAAGTCGGCGGTAGTGTGGATAACTCTTTTTACCACTACCCTTTCCTTTTCCGGCATTTTCTATACCCGCTCAGCATCTTATAATATACCAGAAATAAAAGGCTGGATCTCATATGCAGCCGTATCAGCATTTTCTGTTCCCTGTCATATTCCGCCTGAAAATATGGATTTTCCTGAAACCGGGGAAATTCTGCCAGTATCCCTTTTTTCAGTTCCTGTAAAAATCCCACTCCGGGATGTGCAACGCCGATCACATAGGTAAACAGCGTATTCACATAATACAGCTTGGCAAAAGCAAATTCCAGCTCCTGTCTGTAGGGCTCATAAAAGCCCTGTTCCCTGCAGGTATCCACCAGCAGCTGTCCGGCACGCATCCGGTCCCGGCATTTTGCCTCACTGATATAATGGGTGGTAGAGCCTGCATCCTGATAATAGTAATACAGCGGCTCCTCTACCTTTTCGAAATGGGTGAAATGCAGCATCCAGACGGGACCTGCGCAATTATCCTCATAGAACATCCCTTCCGGAAACCGGAGATGATACTGATCGATTACCTGCCTGCGGTAAATCTTGATCACCATGCTGCACGGATTCAATATCAGCTTTTTATATTTTTCAGCATCCAGCCTGCCGGTCTGATCCATGGTATTGGCATTGACGATCCTGCCGAGCTTCATGCTGTGCTCCCCGGTCTGGTGCAGGTCACAGCCTACCACATCTGCTCCGGTAGCCTCTGCCTTAGCCAGCAGCTTTTCATACATATCCGGCGCTGCCCAGTCATCCCCATCCATAAAACCGATCCACTGCCCTTTGGCATGATCGATCCCCAGATTTCTGGCGCCTCCCTGCTTTTTGTTCACCGGCGTCTGAAACGCCCGTACCTTACCCGGATACTGCTTTTCATAGGTCTGCAGCAGTTCATAGGTTGCATCCGCAGAGCAGTCATCCACCGCCAGTATCTCATAATCGGATATGGTCTGATTCACAAGAGAATTCATACAATAATTCAATTTGCCGTCTGCTGCCATATTATAAAAGGGCACGATGATACTCAGCTTCATATGACACTCCTGTCAGTTTTGTGCATATATTCAGGAAATATACAGCCTTTTCTATCTCTCTCTTCGGATCTTTCCGTCCTCTACCCGGTACACCATATCACATTTCTCTATGGTCTGCAGTCTGTGCGCAATGATTACCAGTGTTTTCTTTCCCTGGAACCGGTTGATGGACTCCATAATAGCAGCTTCCGTATCGTTGTCCAGCGCAGAAGTGGCTTCATCCAGGATCAGCACCTCCGGATCATTGTACAGTGCCCGTGCGATACCGATACGCTGCCGCTGTCCGCCGGACAGACGGATACCCCGCTCACCGATCCCGGTATGGATGCCTTCCGGCAATGTTTTTACGAATTCATCCAGCTGGGCTTCCTGCAGTGCATACCACAGCTTCTCTTCATCGATTTCCTCCTCCGGGATACCAAATGCCACATTTTTGCGGATATCATCATCCAGCAGAAAGATCATCTGGGGAATATAGCCTACATTTTTCAGCCAGCCCCGGTAATTTTCCATAATATCCGTGCCGTCAGCACAGATCTTTCCTTCCTGCACCTTCAGCAGACCCAGCAGGATATCCACGATGGTCGTCTTGCCGGAGCCGGAGCCGCCTACGATCCCGACTGAGCTGCCCACCGGAATAGTCATTTCCGCATGGTCAAAGATCAGCTTTTCTGTTCCCGGATATGCATAGGTAATATCCTTTAGAGTGATTTCCCGCTCTACAGGCAGCCTGGGGCTGTCCTGGGCATAGGACATATCTATATTCTGTTCGCTGGTCTCCTCCAGCAGATTGTCACTGACATTCATAAAGAAGGGCTCATAATAGGCAAGCTGGGTCAGCTGATTATTGATCCGGCTGGCAGAGGGCATGAGGCGTACTGCTGCCATGGCAAATGCAGACAGCGCCGGCATCATCTCCGTCAGATCCTTTCCCATCATCACGATGACCAGCATATAGGCTACCATCCCTGCAATACACACGGTTTCGATCAGCAGCTTAGGCGCATTGCTGAACAGGTTCAGCCGCTCCATGGCAGCTACATAGTGCGCACCCCGCTCTGAATATTCTCGGATAAAATAATTTTCCCTGCCGATGATCTTGATCTCCTTGATCCCGCCTACGGTCTGGGATAGCCACTGATAGATCAGGCTGGCATAATCCTGATTTTCCTTACCGGTACGGTTCATGATGGGCTTGATCACTTCCTTGATCACAACCAATGTCACGATCAGCAGTCCTGCGATCACCAGCGTCATTTTGAAATCAATCATCATCAGGGCGATGGCAAGCATGAAAAATACAATGCATTCTGAAATGATCTGCAGCAAAGACAAAATCAGCAAATAGGCATTGACTACGTCCGCTGCAATGATACGCTGGATCGTGGAGGTCTCAATATTCAGATAAAATTCATAATCCCGCTTCACAAAGCTGCGCAGCATCTTCTCCTGGGTTTCAAACTGGTTTTTGTATACAAACTGATACATCATTCTCTGCAGCAAAAATAAAAACAGGTTCTTGCAGATAAATGCTGCGACCATCGCACCCATGACGACCACGGTAAACTGTCGGCTGCTTGTCATATGCATCCCCTGATAGGCCC
>CAZUBP010000177.1:0-3707 GCA_964618605.1 uncultured Lachnospiraceae bacterium
CACTGATTCTATTCCGGGTAAATAGGCGAAACGTATTAAAAATGTTGAAGAAAAAAGAGCTTTCAGCCCGGCTGAAAGCTCCTGTAGATTTATCCTTCCAGTAATTTGTTTACGCTGACCAGCTTTACGCACAGCACAAAGACTTTGGCCGCCTGCTCCAGCTCTTCCGGTGTGGGAAGTGTGGGGGCAATACGGATATTTCTGTCCTCCGGATCCATTCCGTAGGGATAGGTGGCTCCGGCACCGGTCATTACCACGCCTGCCTCCTTCATCTTAGCCACGATCTCTCTGGCACAGCCAGCCATGGCATCAAAGGAAATGAAATAGCCGCCTCTGGGATTTGTCCAGGAACCGATACCCAGACCGCCCAGGCCCTCCTCCAAAGTATCCAGAACTGCCTCAAATTTAGGACGGATCAGCTTGGCATGCTCCATCATATGGGCATGCATATGCTCTATATCTCCGAAAAATCTGGCGTGACGCAGCTGGTTGATCTTGTCATGGCCAATGGTCTGGAAATTCATCAGCTTCAGGATATCCTGAATATTGGCCTCAGAAGTGTAGATCGCTGCCACACCGGATCCCGGGAAGGTGATCTTGGATGTAGACATAAACTCGTATACCATATCCGGATGACCGGCCTTGGCACACTCGGAAAGGATCTCCGGAATACTGTCCTGGTTATCCTCGTACAGATGGTGGATACCATAGGCATTATCCCAGAAAATACGGAAGTCCTCAGCTGCCGGCTGCAGATTGGCAAAGCGGCGCACCGTTTCCTCGGAATAGGTAATACCTGTGGGATTGGCGTACATAGGCACACACCAGATACCCTTGATGGCGGGATCAGAACTTACCAGCGCCTCCACCATATCCATATCCGGTCCCTCTGCCGTCATGGGCACATTGATCATCTCAATGCCAAAGGTCTCCGTAATGGCGAAATGACGATCATAGCCCGGCACGGGGCACAAAAATTTCACCTTATCCAGCTTCGCCCAGGGCGTACTTCCCAGCACACCGTGGGTCATGGAACGGGAAATCGTATCAAACATAATATTTAAACTGGAGTTACCGTATACAATCACATTTTTCTCCGGCACACCGGCCATATCGGCCATAAGACGGCGAATCTCCGGGATACCGGTGAGAATACCATAGTTTCTGCAGTCCATTCCGTTCTCACAGTCCAGATCGCTCTGGCTGTTAACTACATCCAGCATACCCATGGTCAGATCCAGCTGTGTCTTGGCGGGTTTACCTCTGGACATATCCAGTGCAAGACCCATGCCCTGTACCTGTGTATATTCCTGCTCCAGCTGGTCTTTCAGTGCTGTCAATGCTTCACGGCTAAGCTCGCAGTACGGTGTTTTCATCATATTTTCCTCCTCAGACGGCCATCCTGGGGCCATCAAACCAAACCTCGTTTTACCCTTCCCACATTCTATGTACATTTTGATACTTTGTCAACCTCTTCATTCATTTTTCATGGAAAAAATCCGATTTTTGCGGTATTGTATGGCAAAATATGCATTTTACAACCGTTTCACTTGCATTTATTTTCTTTTTCCTGGCAAAACCCTTCCGAAAAATTTCATCGCATTTTTTCCTATGATATGCTATACTCATTTTCATATAAGCGACTATACTTTATATATTCATAAAAATTATCTACGGAGGATATTATGTGGATTGCCGATAACTGGAAAGATTACGAAGTACTGGATACATCCAAAGGAGAAAAGCTGGAGCGTTGGGGAGATTACCTGCTGATCCGTCCCGACCCTCAGGTCATCTGGGATACCCCGAAAAAGCTGCCCGGCTGGAACCGCTGCAACGGTCACTATCACCGCAGCAGCAGAGGCGGCGGTGACTGGGAATTCTTTGACCTGCCAAAGCAGTGGACGATCCATTATGACAGCCTGACCTTCAATCTGAAGCCCTTCAGTTTCAAGCACACCGGCCTGTTTCCTGAGCAGGCTGCCAACTGGGACTGGTTTGGTGGTCTGATCCGCCGTGCCAACCGCCCTGTGAAGGTACTGAACCTCTTTGCCTACACCGGTGGTGCCACACTGGCAGCAGCTGCCGCAGGCGCCAGCGTTACCCATGTGGACGCCTCCAAGGGTATGGTTACCTGGGCCAAAGAAAACGCCGCCAGCTCCGGTCTCTCTGAGGCTCCCATTCGCTGGATCGTGGACGACTGTGTGAAATTCGTACAGAGGGAAATCCGCCGGGGCAACCAATACGACGCTATTATTATGGATCCCCCCTCCTACGGCCGTGGCCCCAAGGGAGAGATCTGGAAGATCGAGGAATCTATTTACGGACTGATTCAGCTGTGTACCCAGCTGCTTTCCCAGGATCCCCTGTTTTTCCTGGTAAATTCCTATACCACAGGATTGCAGCCTGCCGTTCTCACCTATATGCTGTCCACACAGCTTAAAGGTTTTAAAGGCTACGTTCGTTCAGAGGAGATCGGTCTCCCCGTCAGTGTCAACGGTCTGGTACTTCCCTGCGGCGCCAGCGGTCGCTGGTCAAAGGAACCCATCCAGCCCTAATCTTATATGCACGCAAAAAAGCCTGTACTGCCAATGCAGTACAGGCTTACTTTATACGCTTTTAGCCTTTGATCAGATCCAGAGCCTTGCTCAGCTTCTCGTTTCCGGCAGCGAAATCAACCACTGCGGACTCGATATAATCAGCGATCTCTCCTCTTCCCTCATGACGCAGGGTGTGAGCCATCTCCTTCAGCTCCTCTGCATGATGGGCATTGTGGGATACCATATAGCCCAGCAGTGCATCTGTCTCGGCATGCTCGCCGTGATGATGGTGATGCTCATGATCGTGATCATGATGCTCGTGTTCGTGGTCATGGTCATGACCGTGGGCAATAACATTTCCGTTTTCGTCTGTTAACATATGCATATTTCCTTATCTCCTTTTCCATCGCCTCGAAGGCGCTTTTGTCTTACGCCTAGTATAATACAAAATCCCCCGAAGGAAAACCTTCCCCGGGGGATTATTTCTGTATTTTTACGTGCGCATTACTTTTTCTTCAAATACTTCTTGGATATATAGCCGGTGCATTTCTGTCCTTTGGAATTGGTATAATTTGCCTTATACCATTTGCCGTTGGAGGTATCTGTCACATGAACGGTATCCCCTTTTTCCACCACCGTGATAATATCCGAGGATGCGCTGGCTTTCTTTCGCATATTCACATCGCCGGTAGCCACATACTTCACATCCATGCTGGATGAGGAGGAAGAAGATGAAGAGGAGGATTTGCTGCTCTCCTTCTTCAATGCGGAGCTGGCAATGTAGCCTCTGTATACGCTGTCCTTATGATAATACACCACTTTGTACCATTTCTTATCCGAGGTGTTCACCACAAAGAGCTTTTCTCCCTTGTCCACATCGTAGATCTCATCGGAGGATTTCTTTGCTTTCTTGTAGATCACGGTATCCTTGGTGGTCTTGTAGGTAACAGCCTTTTCCAGATCGGCGGCTGCCACATATCCCTTGTACACCTTCTGCTTGGAGTTCTGATATTCTACCTTGTACCATTTGGAATTGGAGGTACTGGTTACTTTCATGACAGCATCCTTGGGAAGCTCGATCACCCGGTCGTAGGAACTGCCTTTGCCTTCCTTGATGTCTGTGACCTTCGTAGTTTCATAATAGCTTACCGAGGATTTAGCTTCAAC
>CAZUBP010000178.1:0-3703 GCA_964618605.1 uncultured Lachnospiraceae bacterium
TCTTTACCGTGGATCTGGAGGGTCGGAAAAAGGTTGTGGGAGACGGCGACAGCCTGAGCCTGGGCCGCCATCAGCTTACCTTCGTTTTTGCTCCCATGGTACACTGGCCGGAGGTTATGGTAACCTATGACAGCACAGATAAGGTGCTTTTTTCCGCAGACGGCTTCGGCAAATTCGGCGCTCTGGATGTAGACGAGCCCTGGGATGATGAGGCCAGAAGATATTTTATCGGTATCGTAGGCAAATATGGCAAGCCGGTACAGGATCTGCTGGCAAAGGCAGCTACCCTGGATATTCAGGTCATCTGTCCCCTCCACGGACCGGTGCTTACCACAGATCTGGGCCATTATATCGGCCTTTATGATACCTGGTCCTCCTATCGTCCGGAGGAGGAAGGCATTATGATCGCCTATACTTCTGTTTACGGCCATACCAAACAGGCTGTGGAAAAGCTGGCTACCATGCTCTTTGAACGGGGCTGCCCCAAGGTAATTGTCCATGATCTGGCCCGGGATGATATGTCTGTGTGCGTGGCTGACGCCTTCCGCTACAGCAAGCTGGTTCTGGCTACCACCACCTACAACGGAGAGATCTTCCCCTTTATGCGGGACTTTATTTCCCATCTTACGGAGAGAAATTACCAGAATCGTACCATCGGCCTGGTAGAAAACGGTTCCTGGGCACCCCAGGCAGCCCGGATCATGAAGGACGCCTTTGCCCGCAGTGAAAAGATCCAGTGGTGCAAACAGCAGGTGACCATTACCTCCGCTGTGAAGGAGAGTACCATCGCCGATATGCAGGCTATGGCAACGGAAATGTGTCGGGAATACACAGCACAGGATGATCGTCTGGCTGACAAACAGGACAAGACCGCACTTTTCAAGCTGAGCTATGGTCTCTATGTGGTAACCAGCCACGACGGCAAAAAGGATAACGGCCTGATCGTCAACACTGTATGCCAGGTGGCAGAGAATCCGGTGCGGATCGCCGTAAATATCAACAAGGCTAACTATTCCCATGATGTTATCAAAGCTACCGGTAAGCTGAATGTAAACTGTCTGTCAGTGGACGCTCCCTTTGCTGTGTTCAAGCAGTTTGGTATGCAGAGCGGAAGAAACGTGGACAAGTTTGCCGGACAGGAGGTCTGCCGCAGCGAAAACGGCCTGGCTTTCCTGCCGAAATACATCAACGGCATGCTTTCTCTGGAGGTAGTGCAGTATGTGGATATGGGCAGCCACGGTATGTTTATCTGTGAGATCACAGAATCTCGCACTATGTCAGACCGGGAGACCATGACCTATGGCTACTATCAGGAAAATGTAAAACCCAAGCCGGATGCAGGCAAGAAGAAAGGCTTTGTGTGCAAGGTTTGCGGTTACATCTATGAAGGAGATGAGCTTCCGGCGGATTATATCTGTCCACTGTGCAAGCACGGCGTAGAAGATTTCCAGAAACTGTAAATATAAGGGGAAGAAACCATGAGCAAGATAGTAATTCTGGGGGCGGGCCATGTAGGTTCCCTGTGTGCCCTGAACCTGGCTTTCAGCGGCATATGCAGAGAGATCGTGCTGCTGGATATATTGCCGGATAAGGCGGATGCCCAGGCCAAGGATGTGGCGGACGCAACAGCTTTTCTGTCCCGGCAGACCAGGATAAGAACCGGCGGCTATGAGGATCTTAACGATGCGGATATTCTGGTAAATGCGGTGGGTGTCTCCCGGAAGCCGGGACAGACCAGACTGGATCTGCTGGATGTGACGATAGATATTATGGATCAGGTGGTAGGGGAGATGAAAAAGACGACCTTCGGCGGCATCATTATTTCTATCTCCAATCCCTGTGATGTGGTGGCCAATTATTTCCGGACGCAGTACGATTATCCGGCAAAGCGGATCTTTGGCACCGGCACGGCTTTGGATACCGCCAGATTGAAAAGAACGGTGAGTGAGCTGGCAGGAGTGGATATGAAGAGCGTTACCTGCTATGCCATGGGAGAACACGGGGATTCCTCTGTTGTGCCCACCTCTCAGATCTATATTGGCGGGGAACCCTTAGAAAAGCTCCGGAAAGAAGATCCGGAGCGCTTTGGCGGGATAACCCGTGAGGTGTTGGAGGAGAGAACCCACAATATCGGCATGGAGATCGTTATTGGCAAGGGCTCCACGGAGTTCGGTATCGGTGGGGCTCTGGCAGATCTGTGTAAGGCAGTGCTGTATGATGAGCATCGGATCCTGCCGGTATCCACCCTGCTTCAGGGCCAGTATGGCCAGGAAGGGCTGATGGTGGGCGTACCGGCGGAAATCGGCAGAGGCGGCGTGGAAAGGATCCCGGAGCTTTCTCTGACAGAGGAAGAAAGGGAAGCCTTTGCAGCCTCCTGCGCTGTAGTCAGTGCCTACAACAAAAAAGCAGAACAGCGTTAGCGGGAAAGGATCTCTTCCAGCTGAGCGTTGGCATTTTCATAATCGGTAAAGTGAATGGCGGTAAGTCCGAAATCTCGGGCTGCCGCCACATTTTTTGGCGAATCATCGATAAAGACGCATTCCTTAGGATCCAGCTGATAGGTGTCGCACAGCAGCTGATAAATAGCGGGATCCGGCTTGGTGAGATGTACCTTGTAGGAGAAAATTCCGCCGTCAAAAAGAGGCATAAAGGACAGCACATGGGAGGCAACACTCATGATATGCTCTGACCAGTTGGAAAGGTACAGCACCTGGTAGCCCCGATCCTTCAGACTCTGTATCCACTGGGCGGCGTAGGGGCGGGTAGTCAGCTCCTCTCCGGCCCGGGCAAAGGCCTCCCGGATCTCCTTTTCATAGGCGGGAGCGGGGGCGATAAAACCGGCCATAAGCTCATCCTTTGTCCAGACCCCTCGATCCAGCTCGTTCCAGACCCCATGGTTATACAAAGCATCCGCCACGATACGGACAGTCTCCTCATTATCAAAGATCCGGTGGAGATACCGATCCCAGTCATAATCCACCAGCACGTAACCAATATCAAAAATAATTGTTTTCATAAATTAAGCTCCCTGTAGACGTATTTCTCTCAGTGTAAAATAGGAGGAAGGGAAAGTCAATGGGAGGGGATAAGCCAGAAAACTTTTTGCGTCAGAAGGGAGAGGTTATGCCAGAAGTATATGGATATGTTCAAGTCAGCACACGTGAACAGAATGAGGATAGGCAGCGGAAAGCATTGGATGAGCTGTCAATTCCTACCCAAAATATTTACATGGATAAGCAGTTGGGGAAAGATTTTGAACGCCCGCAGTACAAGAAGATGATGCGCCGAATGAAAAAGGACGATTTACTCTATGTCAAGAGTATAGATCGTCTAGGTCGTAATTATAACGAGATTTTAGAACAATGGCGCATACTCACAAAGGAAAAATGTATAGATATTGTCGTGCTGGAGATGCCACTTCTTGATACGCGTCGTGGAAAAGATCTTATGGGAACATTTTTGAGTGATATTGTACTCCAAGTATTATCCTTTGTTGCAGAAAATGAAAGAACGAATATTCGTCAACGTCAGGCGGAGGGAATTGCTGCAGCAAAGGTGAGAGGAGTCCGCTTTGGGAGACCGCCGGCTCCGCTTCCGGCAAACTTCCACACAATATATCAGCAGTGGAAAAGTGGAAGAATAACAGGACTGGAGGCTGCAAAAGCCTGCGATATGCCGATGTCATCATTTCGATACCGTGCAA
>CAZUBP010000179.1:0-3668 GCA_964618605.1 uncultured Lachnospiraceae bacterium
ATTTGTGAAATGAAAAATAGAAATGAGTTACAGAAATGAAAGCGCACTTTTAGCGAAGAAACGCCACAGGCATAGGCATCACCTACCTTCAGAATGGATTTGCATACAGGGAAAATTTGGTCGAAAGACCGGAAAAAAACTGTATGATGTGATATGAGAATATTCTACACAGGATAAAAGGAAGAGGCAATGAGTAATAACTACTAAATCAGAAGGCATTCTGTTGGTAGTGTTTACCATATCAAACATTGCATCAGCCCCGTGGAAAAGGTACCCCTGTACTTTGTGAGCGACTTTGCCGAGCACGACTTTGAGACTACAGGCTCAAAGCGAGCGCAGGCGGAGCGTAACAAAGAACAGGGGTACCTCCTCCACGGGGCATTACGACATACCAACATCACCATCTTTGAGACCCAGGCTCAAAGCGAGCGCAGGCGGAGCGAAACAAAGAACAGGGGTACCTCATCCACGGGGCGTTGGCCAATCCACCGCCCCTAAATTCACTATGAACTCAGGCATCGATCCCTCCACGGGGCGTTGGCCAATCCCGGCCCATAAATTCAGCCTTGCACATCTTCCTGCCTGAATTCCGCAGAAAGATTCAGCATCAGCTCCCAGGCGGCGTCCCGTTCCCGCTTTTCGGCGTCTGTGAGATCCTCATAGGAACGAAGCATGGGATGCTGCTGGATAGCGTCATTTCTTTCCGGCCCGTAGGTCCAGTTATAATAGGTATAAAAGCGAAGCCAGCGCAGATGCTCGATCCTTCGATACATTTCCTTCTCCTGGGGACATTTCCTGGTGGCAGAGTACCGTTCGTAGGCCATTGTCAGCACAGGAGGGGACAACTCCGTGATCGTCTCATCCTGCAAAAGGATCCGGGCCTTCATCAACAGGTGATCCGCCGCCACGATCTTGGACTGGCGATGGATCTCGTCCAGCTCATCCCAGTCCAGGGTGGGATAGTCCACCGATTTCCGGAACAGGTTGTTGATAGCGATAGCTGCCTCATTCAGCTTGGTGCGCAAGATCTGCTCCGGGGTATAGATCTCCTCATTGGTGCCGAAATAGGACACCCCGGGGGTGCGCCGATTGCTGCGCAGGTCCGTGTGACCCTTGATCTCATAAAACTGATGGATCTTCCAGTAAATATCCCAGCCGGCCTGCTCATCATCATCACAGATAATGATGCGGTCCGCCTGCTCCAGGATCCGGCGATGCTCGTACCAGGGAGAATCATGGAAACAGAGGGAATCCCTGGTGGGAGACTCCTCATTCAGAGAAAATACCGCATCCAGCCGATAGTGGAGATGCAAAAATTCCCGGGAATCCCCGAAAATATGATAGGCCACATGCTGATCCGCTGCGAGAATATTGGTGAGAATAGCCCGTCGGGTGATGGCTCTGCCGTAATTGCCGAAACCGATAATGACGATGCGCTGCTCCTGGCTGCGCAGGGGGTGAGTGTGCCAGTATTGTCGGGCACAGCAGTCGTCACTGTGGAAAAAGTGAATATTTCCCGGCAGACTGTCCCGGCCGCTGGCGGTTCGGGCATATACCTCCACCGGCAAAAAAGGCAGACTGATAGCCCGGGTATTGACGCCGATATCGTTTTCCTTCATTAGAAATACCTTGCAGCGGGTACCCTTATTTTTCTTTTTGGCTACGATCTTGGCAGGAGAAGTGTCCAGGAAAAAGCAGGGATAATCCGGCGCCTCACTTTGGTCATCTTTTCTCTGGCCATAGATAATGACAGCAGACTCGTCCTCCTTGACGATATTTTCCGCCAGCACATTGGCCTCAGGCCCGTAGTCGGCGAAATAATACCAGTTCCTCTTCCTTATCAATCCCAGCATAAACAGGGGCAGCGCCTCACCGGTGAGTACGGAAAAGATGGTGCCCAGCAAAGTCACCAGAATTCCCGCAGACAAAAGCAGAAAGACCACGCCCACGATATGTCCCAGAGGGGTAACCGGCGTCAGATCGCCGTACCCTACCGTAGACAGGGTGACGATGGAATACCAAAAGGCATCCCCCAGTGTGCGAATGGTGGCGCCGTCACTGGCGGATTCCGATATATAGAGCAGCGTCAAAAGCCCCAGATAGAGCAGTACCGCTGCCAGGATCAAACCTAGATAAATTTTGTGTTTCTTTTTCATGTGGGCCTCCTTCCCCTGCAAGCCACTGTGTTACACCAAACATACTGTACATATGGTAAAAGTGTCAATGGAGGATGCTACAAAAAGGAAAATTTCCGTCAAAATGTATGTCGTATTCGACATGTTTATATTGTATATAATTAGAAACTTGACACCGGGGAGAAAAACACCTATAACAGATTAACGTGGGTAAAATTTTAGAAAAATGAGGAGTAGTATTATGGAAAAAGTTAAACGGTATGCAATTTTCATTGTTGGGTTGTTTATCAACTCTTTAGGTGTGGCACTGGTGACAAGAGCTGCGTTGGGTACATCCCCCATCTCATCCATTCCCTATGTGCTGAGCCTGGAATTTTCTTTTACTATGGGACAGTTCACCATCGCTTTTAATCTGCTGCTGATCCTTCTGCAGCTGCTGATCCTGAAAAAGAATTTCAAACCGGAGCACATTCTGCAGATTCCGGTAAGTATTGCTTTTGGTTACTTTATTGATCTGAGTATGAGTCTCTTTTCCTTCGTGGATCCCAGCGTATATGTAATGAAGATTGTATATCTGCTGCTGGGCTGTCTACTGCTGGGCTTTGGCGTATATATGGAAGTTCTGGCCAACGTGGTTATGCTGCCGGGAGAATCCTTTGTCCGTGCGGTGGTTTTCACCTGGAATACAGAGTTCGGTATCTCCAAAGTGGTTTTTGATGTATCTCTCAGTCTCCTGGCTGTGCTTTTGTCCGTAGTTCTCTCCGGATCTCTGGAAGGAGTACGGGAGGGTACCATCGTAGCCGCTTTGCTGGTAGGCCTGATCGCCCGTTTCTTCGGTAAAAAGCTGGCTTTCGTAGCAGAAAAACTCTACAACAGAGAAGAAGTGGCTTAATAAAAGCGATATATAGATAGATTTTCCTGCAGGTATAAGGATAAAGGGAAGCAGTCTTGAATTCCTTCCTTATAAAGAGTATAATCAACAGGACTAACGGGGTAACAGCAGATTACGGAATTAGGAGGGAATTTAAAATGGTTGCATGGAAAAATTTGGATACACTGGCTTCCTTTCAGGCACTGAAGGAAGTGAAAAAAGTAGATCTGGCAGAAGCAATGGCCGGAGAGCAGGGAGCGCAGCGTGTAAAGAGCTACAGCATCCCTATGGCAGCGGGACTGACCTATAATTACGCTGCTAAACAGGTGGATGAGGACGTGCTGGCAGCGCTGAAGGATCTGGCCAAGGAGGCACAGCTGGCAGAGAAATATGAGGCTCTCTATAACGGAGAGGTGATCAATACAGGAGAAAAACGTCTGGTGCTTCATCAGCTGACTCGTGGACAGCTGGGAGAGGACGTTGTGGCAGATGGTGTTAACAAGCGTGCTTTCTATGTAGAGCAGCAGGAGAAGATCGCCGATTTCGCCAACAAGGTACATGCCGGTGAGATCACCAATGCCGCAGGAGAGAAATTTACTACCGTGGTACAGATCGGTATCGGCGGCAGTGACCTGGGCCCCAGAGCCATTTATCTGGCACTG
>CAZUBP010000180.1:0-3634 GCA_964618605.1 uncultured Lachnospiraceae bacterium
TTTACCAGCCCCGCCGTATCCTTCAACGCCATGAAATAGGTGGGCTCATCGGCAATATTCAACAGCAGGGGGAAGGTGGCGTCGTAGTCATACTGCTGCACCGCACCCTCGGCAGAGGACATAGCGGAAAACTCTTCCGCACCGGCGCAGGAATAATAGCGGGCCTCCTTGGTTCTCTGGTTCACCAGAATAAAGCCGATATTTCCCCGGTCACTGGTGATGGAAGTAATACCGGTGTACATCCACACGTCGTCATCCAGGGCAATATAGTTATACCCGGAGGTAGTTACCGTACAGTCTGTCTGTCCGAAATAGGAATTCAGAAATCCGTTAACATAGGCGCCGTGATAATTGTACTGTTCCACAAGAAGATCAGCGGAATACACACGATCCACCCAGGAGGGCACATCTGCCACATCATAATACTGGCTTTCTCCGGTAACGGCATTTAAGAGCACAGCCCCTTTTATATCATCGCCGTTAAACAAACCGATTTTTTTCTCGGTAACAGAGGCGATCCAGTAGGGGGTTCCCTCCTCATCAATTTCAAAATTCACATAGTCAAAGATGTAGGTGGGATACTGAAAACGCAGCTGACGCTCCAGCTTACGGTTAAAAAGCTCCGAGGGAGATATTTTCATTCCCTCATCCAGGCGCACGACCTCCACATCCTGAGTCACCATATCGATCACCATGTAAGCCGGAAGTCCCTTGGCACGGTTTTTCCACCATTTAAAGAAACCATCATAATTCAGGTAAGCAACCCGCACCGGTTTCCCGTTGTAATTGATCTGGGAGGAATCCTCGCTGACAGAGAACTGAGAAACCAGATCGGAAAGATCGCCCAGCTTTCTGTTGGCCAGATTGTTGGCGGATTCCGAATCCAGCATGGGGATCTGATCCAGGGAAATTTCCGCTACCTCTGTGGCGAAATCTCCATTCTCCGTTTCCAGAAGATTGGCATAGGCGGAGGAACGGAAAATGGCCAGGCCTGACACTGCCCCCAACAGCACAATAACCACCAGCACCACGACCACTAACAGCGGCAGCTTCATGGTA
Organism: uncultured Lachnospiraceae bacterium; assembly: GCA_964618605.1. GTDB lineage: Bacteria > Bacillota > Clostridia > Lachnospirales > Lachnospiraceae > UBA11957. The sequence goes on from CAZUBP010000180.1 coordinate 1,060, forward strand.
TCCTTTACATAGGCCAGGTACCCCTTGGGGCCTCCTGCTTTGATCCTGCCCAGGATGATGCTGCTGACTGCATACACCACACAAAGCAAAAAGAGAAACCAGTAAAATTCAATGGCATGGGGATTCAACGCCGGAAGCTCCACATAAAAGTAGATGGCACCGAAAATCAGGGTAATCAGAAGGCTTAACAGCACACGAAGTGCCGGAGCCATCTGCTTGCCCTGGGGCTGTTCCCAGACATACTCGTCCCGCTGATTTTCTCTGTTTTTTCCTTTAAAATTAGAGAATTGAAAAATGATCGGCATAGGTTTTCCTTTCTTGTTCCCTTAGGAGGGCTTATTTTCGCTCATTATACCATGTCTTTTTGTAAAATATTCTACTTTTTCAAAATATTCTGAAATTTATGTCATGCTATGGTCAATTCATCCAGAACCTGCTGCATATCCTGGGGAAGAGGCGCCGTAAAGGACATGGGTTCCCCGGTCATGGGATGCCGGAAGGAAAGTCTGGCAGCATGCAGCGCCTGCCTGGAAATATAACGCATATCCGGATTGTAGAGATAATCACCGATAAGGGGATACCCCAGATGCTTCATATGAATACGGATCTGGTGGGTTCGTCCTGTTTCCAGCTCCAGAGACACCAGTGTGTGCTCCTTAAGGTACCTCACGACCTGATACCTGGTAGCGGCATATTCTCCATTTTCCCAGTCCACCGTCCGTTCTATGATGGAACCCTCCTTGCGTCCCAAAGGGACCTCAATTCGCCCTTTTTTCGGCGTCACATGACCGGAAACGATAGCCAGATATTCCCGATGGATCTCCCGGTGTACCACAGCAGCCGCCAGAATGCTGGAGCTGACCATATGCTTGGCTACCACCGTCAGCCCGGAGGTATCTCTGTCCAGGCGGTTGGTACAGCGAAAGATAAAGGGCTTTCCCTGTTTCTTATAGTACCAGGCCAAAGCGTTGGCCAGGGAATTGCTGTGGTTATTGATAGAAGGATGGGTGGGCATTCCCGCCGCCTTATTCACCACCAGAATATCCTCATCCTCATAGAGAATGTTCACCGGCAGCGGCACCGCTTCCAGCTTTTCCGAAACCTCCGTCTCCTGTATACGCACCGTCAGTATATCCCCCTTTTTCAGCTGACGATTCAGATAACAGGGTATATCATTTAGACAAATACTGTCGGGCATCTTTTTTAACTCTGTCAGATTCTGCCGGGAATACCCCTTATGGCGCAAAAACTGGGAGATGCGGTAATTCTCATTTTCCTCTGTGATGGTATAGTTTAACGTGCGGTTCATGCCTTCTCCTTTAACTTTCACTGTAAAATCCAGATGATTATACTACAAAAACCCCCATCCTGCACTTTTTTGTCAAATCCTCATATTGTATAAAAAAACTTTGGAGTTATATATGGACAGACGAATGCCCTGCAATGTTGGCTGTTCCCGGGGAACCGACAATATTGACCTTTTTCCTGTTGGTATGGCTTACGTGCCATGGCAGCAGTATAATACAACCTATGAACTTTGCGTCGGTTTCGGGGAAGGCACTATTTTCCCCGAACTGGATAAACCCTTCTGCGGAAAAAGGGGGTGTCGTTAATGCGAAATATGGGATGCAATAAAGAGCAGCTGCTGCAGCAGATCGGTCAGGTGAGCTTTGCCGCCTATGACATGCTGCTGTATCTGGATACCCACGCTGACGACCAGAATGCCCTCTCCTACTATCAGGAACAGTGTGGTGTCCGCAATCAGCTTTTGCAGAAATATGCCTGCCAGTATGGTCCCCTGACCATTGACGACGCCTGCAAAAGCCCTTCCGGGGAATGGGACTGGGTAATGCAGCCCTGGCCCTGGGAGACATGTCAGAAGGGAGGTATGCGCTAAATGTGGAATTATGAAAAGCGACTGGAATTTCCGGTAAATATCAAGAACCCCAACGCTAAACTGGCCCAGGCTATCATCAGCCAGTTCGGCGGCCCCGACGGAGAGCTGGGAGCCTCCATGCGGTACCTGTCCCAGCGTTACACCATGCCCAACCGCAACTGCATGGGAACACTGACGGATATTGGAACGGAGGAGCTGGCACATCTGGAAATGGTCTCCGTTATCGTTCACCAGCTGACCAGAAACCTCTCTATGGAAGAAATTAAAAAGAGCGGATTTGACAAATATTATGTGGACCACACCCTGGCTATCTGGCCCCAGGCTGCCGGGGGTATTCCCTTCAACTCCTGTGAATTTCAGAGCAAGGGTGATCCTATCACCGATCTGACCGAGGATATGGCTGCTGAGCAGAAGGCCCGCTCCACTTATGAAAACCTTCTCCGGCTGGTGGATGACCCAGATGTGGCTGAACCCCTGAAATTCCTTCGGGCCCGGGAAATCGTGCATTTCCAGCGCTTTGGAGAGGCCCTGCGCACCGTACAGGATCAGCTGGATGCCCGCAACTTCTACGCCTTCAACCTGAGCTTTGATACCCCTACTACCTGCACCGCTCCGGAAGCCACCGACTGCTGCCCGAGAACAAACGATTCCTGCTGCCAGTAAACTTTTGCCTGCTAA
>CAZUBP010000181.1:0-3631 GCA_964618605.1 uncultured Lachnospiraceae bacterium
CCTTGACATATCCCGCCCTCTTCTGCTACACTCTCACCGATAAAACTTCATACGACAGTTCGTGACCATCCTGTCGTTAAACAAAACTAGGGACCTTATCTTGCAGACAGTCCTTGTCTGCTTTTTTCTGCCGTGCGGTTCCCGTACGGTTTTTCTTTTATTTTCTTTTCTGAGGCACCCGGTTTTCACCAGAAGGAGGATACCTATGCCTGCTGATTTTACTCCCATTCGATACGATATAATTAAAACAAAAAATCCCCGGGAAATCGTCATGCTCCGAGGGTATGGCTGTCGGTGGCGGCGCTGTACTTTCTGTGACTATCATCTGGATCATTCCCGGGATGAAGAGGCCAATTTTCAGCTGAATGCGTCGGTTCTGGCTCAGGTCACCGGCGTGTACCGGGATCTGGAGGTCATCAATTCCGGCAGCTTTTGTGAGCTGGATGAACGTACGCTGGCTGCCATTGAACAGACCTGTATGCAAAAACAGATCCGGGATCTTCATTTTGAGATGCACTGGATGTACAGAGAGCAAATCCAGGCACTGCGGGAGCGTTTTGCCGCCCAAAACATTCGTGTGCATGTGAAAATGGGCGTGGAAACCTTTGATGCCGCTTTTCGGGATGATGTGCTGCGAAAGGGCATGGAGCACGCTGCACCGGAGGATATCGTTCCCTATGCCGATGATATCTGTCTCCTTTTCGGTCTGACCGGTCAGACTCTGACGTCCATGGAGCAGGACATCCAAACCGGCCTCAGGCTGTTTCACCGGGTCTGCATCAATATCATGACCCCCAACACCAGTAGGGTCAGCCCGGACCCGGCAGTTATTCGTATATTCCGGGAAAAGCTTTATCCCCTTTACGTGGATAATCCCCGAATAGATATTTTATTACAGAACACCGATTTTGGTGTAGGAGGAGAAAATAATGCCTAATGAACTTTTACTTATCTTGAGCCTGCTTGTATTTTTCGGCGGAGTTCTCGCCTTTTACCGACTGTTTGGAAAGCTGGGGCTTTACGTCTGGACTGTTATTGCCACCATATCCGCCAATATTGAAGTGCTGATCCTGGTGGATGCCTTTGGTATGGAACAGACACTGGGCAACGTACTGTTTGCCACCACCTTCCTGGTTACGGATATTTTAAGTGAAAATCACAGCAAAAAGGAGGCCAACGTTGCCGTAAATATCGGCATTGCCACCTCCATTGCTTTTATCCTGATTTCCCAGAGCTGGATGCTCTACACCCCCTCTGTGAATGATTTTGCCACCCCTGCCATCACCACCATTTTTTCCAACACACCACGGTTGATGCTGGCCAGTCTTATTGTGTACGCCATCTGCCAGAAATTTGACGTGTGGGCATATCACAAATGGTGGGCCTTCACCAGCAAAAAATGCGGAGACAGCCGACGCTTCCTCTGGGTGAGAAATAACGGTTCTACCCTGGTTTCACAGCTGCTGAACGCCATTTTGTATACCTTCGGCGCTTTCCTGGGACTCTATGATATTCCCACCCTGATCAGCATTATCTGCTCCAGCTACATTATCTTTATTGTCACCAGTCTGGCAGATACACCTGTCATCTATCTGGCCCGTCGCCTCAACAGCGCCCAGATCAAATAGTCGGTTTCAGGCTTTATGCTCTGCCAGAAACGCCTCCACTTCCTCCCGAAGAGGGATAGCGGGGGCGGCTCCCGGCCGGGACACAGCAATAGCACTGGCCGCCGAGGCCATATCCAGGGCTTCCGCCATGGAACGCCCCTCCGTCATGCAGGTCAGAAGATATCCACAGTAGGTATCTCCTGCTCCTGTGGTATCCACCACCGTATTCCTGTAGATATCCTGTCTGCAGCTCTCCTTTTCATCCTGATAGCAGGAACCTTCAGATCCCAACGTCAGCACAATACCGGCCCGGGGATATTTTTCCCGAAAAGCCTGCAAAATGGCCTCCGGCTGCTGCTCTCCCGTTAAAGCTTCCCCTTCTATTTCATTTACAATAAACAGATCCACCAGTTCCAGAGGATAACCCATCAATTCCCCGGTAATGGGTGACGGATTCAACACGATCCTTGCCCCTGCCTCCCTGGCTTTTTCCATAATATAGGGCACCAGGTTGATCTCGTTTTGCATCAGCACGAAGTCTCCGGGCTGTACGTCAGCCATCACCTCATCGATGTATGCTTCTGTCAGCATATGATTCGTTCCGGAGTACACGATAATGGCATTCTGGCCACTCTCATTGACCTGCAGCGCTGTATGTCCCCCGTCTGCATCCATCTCCTGCAAATAGTCCAGAGGAACACCGTTTTCTATCAGACATTCCTTCAAAATGCCGCCATCCCGGCCAATACACCCCACATGGTACACCTGTGCACCGGCTCTGGCCAGGGCTATCGTCTGATTCAGCCCTTTTCCTCCGGGGAAATAGGACAGTCCCTTTGCCAGGATCGTCTCTCCGGCCCGTACAAAATCTTTCACGCTGTATACCCGATCCACATTTAAAGATCCGAAATTAAATACACGCATAGCTTATACCCCCTGTTTTATCGTTTATCCCCTTCGCCAAGGCCCATCAGCTCCTTCATCCGATCCAGCAGATCTCCCTGAAGATAATAGGTCGTCTCAAAATGCATATAGGCCAGCGTCCTTCTGTCCCAAAGCAGCTGTACCTTTGGGGGAAATTCTTCATCTCCGTCCCAAAACTGCACCAACACATGAAAAAAGGAAAATACGGGAATATCTGCCGTCACATCTGCTCCTGCCAGCCTGGGGAGGATCCTGCCTCCCAGCTTTTCACAGGCTTTCTGCACAGCTTCTGTTTTTCCCAGGAACAACCAGGCATAGGGATCCGTAGCCCAATTGGCATCGGGGCTGGCACCTGCCGCAGCAAAATTTCCCACCGGTGTCCAGTCTCCTGCATAATACGGGGCTGCCTCCTCCTTGTTATGACAAAGTATATCGTAAATGGTCATTACCACCGTGTAAGAACGACATTCCCTGTAGCCATTTTCCGTCAGCATATCCACTCTGCCGCTGTCCCGTTTGATCCGACAGCGCTGGGCCAGATAAGTCACATACAGATAGGATTCATCTGCCTCCAGCCCGTATTTTGTTATAAGTTTTTCCTGGTCATACTGCAGAAAATAGCCTCTTCCTATATCAACCTGTTTTTCATAATTGGATATCATATTTTCCACCTTATCATTGACTTTTACCGTCGTCATTTTCTTTCTTATATCCTGTATTATAAGACATTTGCTTCCTTCAAAAAAGAGTGTATGACATTTTCTGTTGCTAAAATACGTCCGGGATTTTCGTTAAGTGGGCCTTATGCACAGAAATTTTCGTAAAAAATGTGCATTTGTTCCAGGAAACAGGAACGACTTCCGTTTCATCTTGAGGGGCACAGGCAACCATTTTATAATATGAAATGGATAAAATATTTTTCCTTTCACAACATTGCCGGGGCAGAACCCCCGCTCCGGCAATCCTTCTCTTCAAAAAAGGCGGGTGCTGCATATTCCCTCATGCGGTACCTGCCCTTTTTATCTCTCTTTTCGAGTACATGACAAAAAAGGGAATACCCTTTCGAGTATTCCCTCAAGAAACACATGTTTTATTCTTTC
>CAZUBP010000182.1:0-3624 GCA_964618605.1 uncultured Lachnospiraceae bacterium
TGTACGAAATAACCTGTCCCTCGTTGGGATAATGCATCCCCAGCTTCTCTGTTGCTACCTGGTAGATCTCCGTCAGATCCACAGATGCCTCATAGGAATTCTCCAAAGCATCGTTATCGGACTTCAGATCGTTGAGATCCGTCTGCAGGGAAGCGATCTGCTTGGTCTGCTTCGTAATCTCCGTCTTGAGCTGTACGTAGGAAACACACATAAACATGGCGGCCACGGACATTGCGGATAAAAACACCACAAAGCCCCGGTTCATGCTCATGGCTTTCGTTCTGTTTTTTCTGGTTTTGCTGCTGACCTGCCGTTTGGTCTCCTCCTCCCACTGAGGCTGAGCTACTCTAACGGTATTGCCATCCACATAATACCCTGTGTTTTCTCTGCTGTCAACTCTGCGTCGACGTTCATATTCTGAGCTCACTCGTTACACCACCTGATACTTATTTACTGCGCTCAAACACCCGAAGCTTGGCGCTTTTTGAACGAGGGTTACCTTCCATTTCTTCTGCACCGGGAAGTATGGGCTTCCGGGTAATCACCTTTCCCTGTGACACCTTTCCGCAGACACATACCGGAAAATTCGGCGGGCAGATACATGGATTTTCATTCTTCCGGAAAATGGATTTTACGATGCGATCCTCCAGAGAATGGAATGTGATGATACAAATACGGCCTCCGTCATTTAAAAATCCGATCATATCATCCAGAGATTCTTCCAGAACCGTCAATTCCTGATTCAGCTCAATACGAAGGGCCTGAAAGGTCTTTTTGGCGGGATGGCCGCCTTTGGCACGAATCTTCATGGGAATGGCCTGTTTGATGATCTCTACGAGTTCTCCGGTGGTACGGATTGGCTCCTTCTGCCGGGCCAGGCATATATGCTTGGCAATATTACGGGCGAACTGATCCTCACCGTAGTCCCGGATAACTCTGTATAATTCACTTTCACTGTAAGTATTTACAATATCCCCTGCTGTTTTATCCTGCCGCTGATCCATCCGCATATCCAGCGGTGCATCAAAGCGATAGGTAAATCCTCTGTCAGCCTCATCCAGCTGATAGGAGGACACCCCAAGATCAAGAACTATACCGTCCACGCCGCTGACTCCCCTTTGTTGCAGCTCATGAACCATATGGCAATAATTGCTGCGGATAATGGTAACCTTTTCCCCAAAAGGTGCCAATCGCTCTCCGGCAGCCCGTATCGCCGCTTCATCCTGGTCTATACCGAAAAATCTCCCCGTGGCGGATAACTGTTTACAAACTTCCGATGCATGGCCGGCTCCTCCCAGAGTACCGTCCACATAAACCCCATCCGGCCTGATATTCAGATTGTCAATGGTTTCCTTCAGCAAAACCGATGTATGTTTGAATTCCATATCAGATCACAATTCCCATTTCCTGCATACCTTCTGCAATGGCATCCATATCGTCATACTTACTGTTCTCAGCCCACTTACTCTTACTCCAGATCTCGATTCTCGTAATATTACCGGTAAGAACAACATCCTTCTCCAGACCTGCAAATTCTCTCAGCGTAGCCGGTATGAGAATTCTCCCCTGCTTGTCCAGTTCACAGGATGTGGCACCTGCCACGAAGAATCGTGAAAAGGTTCTTGCATTCTTGTTCGTCAGTGGTAAAGCTTTGAGTTTTTCTTCAAAAGCGGTCCATTCGTCCATGGGATAGATAGAGAGACAGCCGTCAAGACCTTTTGTCAGAACGAACTCTTCCCCAAGAAGTTCTCTGAACTTTGACGGTATGATCAATCTGCCCTTTGCGTCAATTGAATGACTGTACTCTCCCATAAACATAATGCAATAACCTCTTATCTGATGATAAACAGCTCCCTCCTGTTCATCATCCGGCAGCTATGGGAAAACCGCCACAGTTCCTCCATTTGCTACCACTTTTCTCCACTTTGTACCACTTGTAACCCTATTCTACCCCAGGGATAGGGAAAGTGCAAGGAAAAAATAGAGGAAAAATCATTACAATTTGTTTACAGACTGTCGTGAATTTTCTGACTTTTCTCTTTGTTTTTTCTGCTATTTAAGCAAAAAAAGGACGAAAAGCCAGGATTTTGGGGATGAAACCCATGTTCATCCCATAAATCTTGTCTTTTCGTCCTTCTACAATAAGGTATTTCTTTATATGTGGGGGATTGTCCCAATTTTTACGTTTTTCTAATTCAGGTGGGGGATCCTCCCACTACTCTTCCACCATGTAGCCCTGGTTTCTGTGTTTGCGGTACTGGAGCATCAGCCATACAGCGGATACCACCACCATAACCATAGCCAGCACCTGCGAAACCGGAATCACTGTCCCCGGCACCAGAAGCTGATCCGTACGAAGGCTTTCGATCCACATTCTGCCTGCACCATAGCCCAGCAGATAGGTGAAAAAGATCTGTCCGTCAAAGCGTTTATGGCGAATCAGCAAAAGCAGGAACACCAGCAATGCCAGATTCCACAGACTTTCATACAGGAAAGTGGGGGATACCTGCACAAACTCCACACCGTTTATAGTCACAACATGTTCCCACATGGCAGCTGTAATCTCATTTTGCCGCACTGCCGACACCGGCAGCTGCATAGCCAGAAGGCCGTCGGTATACTCGCCGAAGGCTTCTCTGTTAAAGAAGTTGCCCCAGCGTCCCACGATCTGTCCAAAGACTACCCCCAGGATCAGGATATCCGTCATGTGCAGAAAGCTTCTTTTCTTAACTCTGGTGTAAATATATATGGTCAGCATACCGAAAAGGATACCGCCATAAATGGCCAGGCCGCCGTTTCGGATATTGAAGATCTGTATCGGATCATCCTTGTACATATCCCAGGCGAAAAATACGTAATACGCTCTGGCACCTACAACCCCTATCAGGATCGCCATCAGACTGACGTTATAATACGGATCCGGATCCTCGCCGAGGCGTTTTGCCATATACATGATCAGCCCAAGGGCGATCACCATGCCAAGAGCGATCACTACACCGTAATAGGCGATAGATACACCGAATATGGTAAAATTCTTTCCCACATTTTCCAGTTGGATCCCCAGATGGGGAAAATAAATCTGCATGTCCATGTTGCTTTCCTCCGGGATTCTTAAACGTTAAAGCGGAACAGGATCACATCGCCGTCCTGTACCACATAATCCTTTCCTTCCATACGCACAAGGCCTTTTTCTCTTGCCCCTGCATAGGAACCGCAATCCAGCAGATTCTGATAATTTACTACTTCCGCTTTGATGAATCCACGTTCGAAATCGGTATGGATCTTACCGGCAGCCTGAGGTGCCTTTGTTCCTATCTTAATGGTCCAGGCTCTTGTCTCGTCCTCACCGGCTGTCAAAAAGCTCATAAGACCCAGGAGACGGTAGCTGGCGGTAATCAGCTTATCCAGACCGGACTCCTCAATTCCCAGATCCTCCAGGAACATCTTCTTCTCTTCATCGTCCAGCTCGGAGATCTCCTCCTCGATCTGGGCGCAGAGGCTGAATACCTCACTGCCCTCTGCCTCGGCATAGGTGCGTACCTTCTGCACCATCTCATTCTCTTCGCCGCCCAGCTCATCCTCGGCCACATTGGCGCCGTAGATCACAGGCTTGGCAGTCAGCAG
>CAZUBP010000183.1:0-3617 GCA_964618605.1 uncultured Lachnospiraceae bacterium
GGCTTTCCTTCAGGAAGGGCAGCACCTGTTCTGCGATGGCAATGGGAGCCTTGTGATATGTCTTGGCCGCTGCCATAGCGCCATTACACTGGTACTCACAAAGGTCCGGTCGATTGGACACACCTATCTTTGCAAAGGAAGTATCCAGGCCTGCTTTTGTGAAAGCTGCCTCCGCTTCCTGATTTAATCGAGCTATGATTTTTTCCATAGTTCCTCCTCATCTTACTCACAAAAAAATTATAATATCTTCATATTCTCTTCACGTAATGTTTTCTATTCTCCTGTATAATGAAAGAGTCAACAAAAAGGAAAACCCTACAGGAGACTTTTATGAATATTCTTTTTTTCTTAACACCCAAAAAAGAAGTGGCTTTTGTTCCCGAAAACTGTACCCTGCGTCAGGCATTGGAAAAACTGGATCATTATCACTACACTGCCCTGCCTATTCTCAACGAACGAGGCATGTATGTGGGCACCCTGACGGAAGGTGATCTGCTGCGCTATATCAAGGATCATGCATCCCTGAATCTCAGAAGCGCTGAGGACGTTCCTATTAAAAAAGTCCCCCGCCGCTGGTACTACAAGCCTGTACATATCGGCTGTACCATGGAGGAGCTGGTAGAAACCTCCCTGCAGCAGAATTTCGTGCCGGTTATTGATGACTGTGATGTTTTCATCGGCATCATTCCCCGTCGGCACATCATCCAACATTTCTATCAACAGCTGCCTAAGCAGCCGGATGTTCCCCTGACAACGCCACAGACTATACCGGAAAGAGCCTCTGTTTAAGAGGTTCTTTTTTTGCCAACGCCCATTATAGCACCTTTACCTGGAAAATAAAAGCTATTCTGCTTTGCCTATACGGCTCATCAGGCGAGTCTCCCCGGCTTCCGGAGAAAGGCCATTGTACAGAATATCGTTCACCATCTCGCAGATCGGCAATTCCACCTGATATTTTTCTTTCAGCTGCATGGCGGCATCCAGCGCATAAATACCCTCTACTACCATACCTACTTCCTTCACCGCTTCCTCACGGCTCTTTCCCTGACCTAGAAGCATACCAGCAGTCAGGTTGCGGCTGTGAAGGCTGGTACAGGTAACGATCAGATCGCCGATACCCGCCAGACCGTTAAAGGTCTCCGGCTTGCAGCCCATCAGTTCACCCAGACGGGATACCTCTCTGATTCCTCTGGTGATCAGCGCTGCTGCTGTATTGTCTCCATAACCCAGTCCCCGGGAAATACCCGTGCCCAGGGCAATAATATTTTTAAAAGCGCCGCAGATCTCCACTCCACGAATATCTGTGTTGGTATATACACGGAACTTGGGATTCATAAAAATCTGCTGTACATATGTAGCGGCTTCCAGATCCGCACAGGCGGATACAATGGTAGTAGGCAGGTCAATGGCTACTTCCTCTGCATGAGTGGGCCCGGACAAAGCCACCAGCTTCACCTGAGAAAGGCCGCCTTTCTTGTCCAGCTCATCCCGGATAACCTCCGTCATGGTATACAGGGTACCTGTCTCAATACCCTTGGCCACGTCCACGATCACCTGACCATCCTGTATGTACGGGGCAGCACCGGCTGCTGTAGAACGAACGAACACCGAAGGTACGGCAAACAACAGGATGTCCTTGCCTGTACAGACCTCTTTAAGCTCCTTTGTGTAGCGCAGTGCCTCGGGGATCTTCATATCCTTTAACTTGGGATGCACTCCTGTGCGTTCCAGATCATCTATCTCCTGGGGCAGAGCAGACCATACCTGCACCTCATGTCCCATATTGCAAAGCATTCTGGCCAGTGCCATTCCCCAGGTACCGGCACCTAACACACCTATTCCAGCCATATCCTACCTCCCGGTTTTCAGTATACTGTGTCTAGTTTATCATACTTCTTGAAAAGGTGCAATTTTTACAGCCAATTCGGACATACTAAAAAAATCCGAACAGACAATTCCCCCCTTTTTCATACTTTTTTCATCAAATCGTATGTTTACTTTTTCTCACAAAGCTCTTATAGTTAAGGCAATCGGACAAAGGAGGTGTTCTGATGCCGGCATTTTATGCTCACAAACGCTTCGGTGCTCAGATAGCAAGGAAATTACCTGAGGATCTGAAGGCCATCGTCAACCATCATTATACAGCCTATGAAATAGGACTTCAGGGACCTGATATTTTCTTTTATCACCGCCCCTTTTATATCAACCATATCATCAAAACGGGAATCGGACTGCACCACGCTTCCGCCAGACGTTTTTTCAACTATGCTCTGCGGGTGCTGAAAAAGCAGCCCCGAGACAGCGCTGAATATGCCTACCTTCTGGGCTTTATCGCCCATTTTACTCTGGACAGTGAATGCCATGGTTATGTAAACGAATACATTCGCCGGCGCCACGTAGCCCATCTGGAAATCGAGGAAGAGTTTGAAAAGAAGCTGCTGCGGCTGGATCACAAGGATCCCATTGCTTACCCTTATGCCAACTATGTTCCTACAGACATGGCTACCGCCACCGTTATCAGCCGTTTTTACCGCTCCATCTCTCCCCGGCAGACTCAGCGGGCACTGAAGGATATGGTATGGGTCAAGAAGCTCTTTACCGCTCCTCACCCCCTGAAACAGAAGCTGCTGAACAGCATTATGCGGCTGGCCCAGCAGCACAAGCTGTACAAGGGACTGATCAACCAGCGAAAGGACAATCCCCATTGTCGGGAAAGCAACGAGGTACTTTTAAAAATGCTGTACCGCTCCGTTCCCGTAGCCCTGTCCCTGATGCAGGATTTTGACTGTTCCCTGCAAACCGGTTCCCGGCTGTCCAGCCGTTTTGACCGGAATTTTGAATAACCGGAGGATCTCATGAAGAAACTGTATATTCTTTTTCTGTTTTTACTTACCCTGACCCTTTGGGGAAACTTTACCCAGGTGGAGGCAAAGGCCTCCCAGGTTACTTCCCAGGCTGCCATCGATGCGCCCTCTTCCGACATTGAAACAGTGCCCGCCGACACGGTTACTGTCCAACAGGCGCCCTCCAGCAGCGGTATGGGGGAAACCATGAAAATATTGCTGGAGTTTACCGTACTCTGGTCCATTATCTACATCACCATCAAGATGGTACGTCGGAAACTGGAAAAGGACAGGCCTTTTAAATAGCCTGTCCTTTCGTTTTTTGCAGCAATCCACGACACCCCGCCACTACCTGACGATAGGTCGTCTCAAAGTCCCCTGTGTACCAGGGATCGTCGATCTCCCCGGGAGTATCCGTGAAATCCCGCAGCATATACACCTTTCCTTCCGGATCCTCCGGCACGATCCGCCGAAGATTCCTGAGATTAAACTGATCCATCACGATCAGATAATCATTTTCCTCATAATCCCTTTTGGTCATCTGCCGGGCATGATGCCCCTGACAGGAGATCCCATGCTCCTGCAGCTTTCGCCTGGCCGGCGGATACACCGGATTACCGATCTCCTCCCGGCTGGTAGCCGCAGAGGCAATACTGAACTCCCCCGCCACACCGGCTCTGTCCACCATATCCTTGAAAATATATTCCGCCATGGGGGAACGGCAGATGTTGCCGTGGCAAATAAATAGTACTTTAATCATATTTTTATAACTCC
>CAZUBP010000184.1:0-3613 GCA_964618605.1 uncultured Lachnospiraceae bacterium
TTCCATGTCCAACAAATACTTTGGCGGCGTGGTGCAGCGCACCTGCGTGGCAGAGGATGTGGACGATGATCTGAAAAATGTTTGCCGCAGCACCGTAGAAAAGGTAGAGGCAAAGATGAGCGAGCTGCGTGTGGCAGACGCCATGACCGAGATCTTTAACCTGTTCAAACGCTGCAATAAATATATCGATGAGACCATGCCCTGGGCACTGGCTAAGGACGAGACCAAGAAGGATCGTCTTTCCGAGGTGCTGTACAACCTGGTAGAGGGTATTTCCATCGGCGCTACACTCCTTTCCGCCTTCATGCCGGAGACCACCGAGAAGATTCTGGCTCAGCTGAATGCACCCAAGAGAGAGTACGACGATCTCACCTACTTTGGCCTGTATCCCTCCGGAAATAAGGTAACGGACAAGCCGGAGATCCTTTTTGCCCGTCTGGACATCAAGGAAGTTATGGAAAAAGTAGAAGCCATGCAGGCAGCCCAGAAGGCAGCAGCTGCACCGGCAGAGGAAAAGCCCGAAGAGCAGGGCATTGATATAGAAGCAAAACCGGAGATCACCTTTGACGATTTCGGTAAGCTCCAGTTCCAGGTAGGCGAGATCATCGCCTGCGAGGAAGTGAAAAAGTCCAGAAAGCTGCTTTGCAGCCAGGTAAAGATCGGCAGCCAGGTAAAACAGATCGTTTCCGGCATCAAGTCCGACTACACTGCAGAGGAAATGGTAGGCAAAAAGGTAATGGTTCTGGTAAATCTGAAACCGGCCAAGCTGGCAGGGGTGCTGTCTGAGGGTATGCTGCTGTGTGCAGAGGACGCTGAGGGCAAGCTGTCACTGATGACACCGGAGAAAGAGATGCCTTCGGGGGCAGAGATCTGTTAATAGCCTATGATTATAGAAACCCATGCCCATTATGATGATGAGGCTTTTTCCCAGGATCAGGAAGCACTGCTGAACAGTCTGCCCCAGGCAGGCATCGGCCGTGTGATCAATGTAGGCGCCAATATGGCTTCCACCAGGACTACGGTGGCCCTGGCGGAGCGATATCCCTTTGTCTACGGCGCTGTGGGAGTGCATCCCGACGATGTGGACACTCTGACGGAGGGGGATATGCAGGAACTGGCCGGGCTTTGCCGCCGGGAAAAGATCGTGGCGGTAGGAGAGATCGGTCTGGATTACTACTGGCACAAGGAAAAGGAACACCAGACGCTTCAGCAGCACTGGTTCCGGCGTCAGCTTCAGCTGGCCAAAGAGGCAGGCTTGCCGGTGATCATTCACAGCCGGGATGCGGCCCAGGACACCTTTGCCATTCTCCAACAGGAGAAGGCCGGAGAGATCGGCGGCGTGGTCCACTGCTATTCCTATTCCCTGGAAATGGCCCGGGAATATGTGAAAATGGGCCTATATATCGGCATCGGCGGCGTGGTCACCTTCAAAAATGCCCGAAAGCTCAAGGAGGTGGCGGCGGATATTCCCCTGGAACGGATCCTGCTGGAAACGGACAGCCCCTATATGGCGCCCGTGCCCCATCGAGGCAAGCGAAATTGTTCCCTGTATCTGCCCTATGTGGCGGAAACTATTGCCCAGCTGCGGGGGATCACCCCGGAGGAAGTGGTGGCAGCCACAGAGGAAAATGCCCGTTGGCTTTTTAAAAAATTAACATAATAGGCGGCCCTGAAGGGGCTGATGAGAAGGAAGGTTCTGCCACGGCGGAGCCTTCTTTTTTGTCGACGCACATTCTGGGAGAAAATGTCGAACTTTTCGGCAATTTTTCCGAAAAATGCGAAAAATTTTCTATAGGCGGGGGAGGGGATTTCGTCCCCCGCCGCATTGACTTTACTGTATACCGATAGGTATAATAAAACCAAGTATGAGCAACTTTTTCACGCTGTAAATGAGGATGTATATGGAAAATAGGGAAAAATTGCTTTCCTGTGCCCTGGATTTATTTTACGCCAGAGGGTACGATGCGGTGGGTATTCAGGAGATCGTGGACAAGGCAGGAGTCACAAAGCCCACCATGTATTATTATTTTGGCAGTAAGAAAGGGCTGTTGGAGGCATTAATTCAACATAGTTTTACGGAGCTGATGGAGGCCATGGAGACGGCGGCCCGGCGGCAGCCCCAGGAGAGATTTCCCCAGGTGCTGTATCGGGTGGCGCAAACCTTTCTCACCTACGCTATTTCCCATGAAAAGGAGTACAAGTTTTCTCTGGCCCTCTATTATACCGGGGCGGAAAACGAGGGGCATATAGCGGTGCAGCCCTGGGTCAGCCGGTATTATCAGCGGATGGTGCAGCTTTTTCTGGAGGCGAAGGATGAGCTGGGCAACATGAACGGACGTCAGGAACAGTTTGCCCAGGGCTTTCAGGGCCTTTTGGATGCCGCATTTCTCATCGCCTGCGGTCGGCAGGAAACAGAAATAACGGAAGAAAAGATACGGAATATAGTGCAGCAGTTTATGTATGGGATCTATTCATAAGGAGGAAGAAGCAGATGTTACTTAGTGAAGTCAGATTCGGGGAACTGGACAGCTACTTGTTCGGACAGGGAAATCACAACGAGATTTACAAAAAGCTGGGTGCCCATCCGGCAGAGACGGAGAAAGGGGAAAAGGGCTTTTATTTCGCTGTGTGGGCTCCCAATGCCCTGGAAGTGTCTGTTATAGGTGAGTTTAACGACTGGGGCAACAAGGACGGCGGCAGCTTTATGCGAAAGATCGGTGACATCGGCGTGTGGGAGGCTTTTGTTCCCGGCGTGAAGGTGGGGGATATGTACAAATATCGCATTTCCACCATGGATGGCCGGATCCTGGACAAGGCTGACCCCTACGGCAATTGGGCAGAGCTGAGACCGGGCACGGCCTCAAAAGCGGCGGATATCAATGATTTCAAGTGGGGAGATACCACCTGGATGAAGAAACGGCCGAAATTTGACGTCCATACCTCTCCCATGGCAGTGTACGAGGTACATCCCGGTTCCTGGAAACGGCACCCCGCCACCGAGGAAAATCCCGAGGGCTACTACAATTATCGTGAGTTGGCAGAATCTCTGGCAGCCTATGTGAAGGAGATGGGGTACACCCATGTAGAGCTGATGGGTATTGCGGAGCATCCCTTTGACGGTTCCTGGGGCTACCAGGTAACCGGCTATTATGCCCCCACAGCTCGCCACGGTTCACCTTTAGACTTCAAATACATGGTAAATTACCTGCACAAAAAGGGCATCGGCGTGATCCTGGACTGGGTTCCCGCCCATTTTCCCAAGGATGCCTGCGGACTGGCTGAGTTTGACGGCACCTGCTGCTATGAGCATCAGGATCCCCGCCAGGGTGAACATCCCGACTGGGGCACCAAGATCTTTAACTACGGCCGTCCCGAGGTAAAGAATTTCCTTCTGGGCAACGCCCTGTATTGGGTGGAGGAATTCCATGTGGATGGCCTTCGGGTAGATGCTGTAGCCTCCATGCTGTATCTGGATTACGGCAAAAAGGACGGCGGCTGGGTAGCCAACAAATACGGCGGCAACGAAAATCTGGAAGCCATTGCCTTCTTTAAACATATGAATACCTGTGTTCAGGGACGAAATCCCGGCGTGGTAACTATCGCCGAGGAATCC
>CAZUBP010000185.1:0-3523 GCA_964618605.1 uncultured Lachnospiraceae bacterium
GAAGAAGCGGTTCTGCCGCTGCGTCGGTGATCGCCGTGCTGAATGATCGCCCGGTGTACGATACCATAGATTTTCAGAATGCAGAAGTGAAGGGATACGATACCCTGGATGAGCTGGTGGCGGCGTTGGAAAAGGGAGAGGTGGATGCTGCCTATCTCATGAATTACACCGCACAGATGTATGTAAACCGGGAATCCATCGGTGAGCTGACCTATATATCCCGGGAAAAGCTGTATTATGATATCTGTTTTGCCGTAAACAAGTCCATACCCCATGAAATATGCAGTATTCTCAACAAGAATGTCAGTGCCCTGGCGGAAAAGGATTACTACTCCCTGAGTATGGAATATATAAAAAATGATCTGAAGGATCTGACCATGACGGAGTATCTCCAGACTCATCCCAATCTGGCTGCCCTGCTTTTCGCCTTTAACCTTTTGCTGGCGGTGGTGGTTATGGCGCTGATCTTCACCAATGTGCAGAAGAACAGGGAAAAGAGGATGAATATCGAGCGGGAGGCAGAGAGGGAAAGACAGCAGCAGCGTCTCCGAAAGGCTTTGCAGGAGGCGGAGGCAGCCAATCAGGCGAAAACCATCTTCCTCTCCAATATGTCCCATGACATTCGTACCCCCATGAATGCCATCGTGGGCTTTGCCGCCCTGGCCAAAACCCATCTTGAGGATAAGGAGCGGGCCATAGGCTATATGGAAAAAATTTCCACCGCCAGCGACCATTTGCTGGCCCTGATCAACGATGTGCTGGATATGAGCCGTATTGAGAGCGGTAAGATGGCTCTGGAGGAGACCCCCTGTGATCTCTCGGAGCTGATCCGGGATATCAGCAGTATTATTCTGGTGAATCTCCAGGAAAAACAGCTGGAATTTACCATTGATAAAAGTGGAATGAAAAATGAGGGCGTGGTCTGTGACACCCTGCGCCTGAACCAGATCCTGCTGAATCTCCTGGGAAATGCCATCAAATTTACCCCCGCCGGCGGCAGCATAGCCCTGTGTATCGTGGAAAAACCGGGAAACAGGGCAGATGAATCCCTGTATGAATTTCATGTGAAGGATACAGGTATCGGCATCGGTGAGAAATTTATGAAGCATGTCTTTGAACCCTTTGAACGGGAACGCAACTCCACCGTAAGCGGTATCCAGGGAACCGGACTGGGACTGCCCATTACCCAGAAGCTTGTGGAAATGATGCAGGGCACCATTACCGTGGAAAGCCAGCAGGGAAAAGGATCGGAATTTGTGGTGACCATTCCCCTGAAAACGGTGGATATTAAGGCAATTAAAAAGGAAAAACAGCAGTCCGGGCTGCCGGAAAGAGATCTGAAGGGGCTGCGGGTGCTGGTGGTGGAGGACAATGCCCTGAATCGGGAGATCGCTACCAGTCTCCTGGAGGAGGCCGGACTGATCCCCGAAGCGGTGGAAAGCGGCGAGCTGGCTATAGAACAGCTGTTGGAAAAGGGCGCCGGGTATTATCAGCTGGTGCTGATGGATATCCAGATGCCGGGCATCGACGGCTATGCCACCACCAGGGCGATCCGGGCTTTCGCCAATCAGAAGCTGGCCCATATTCCCATTATTGCCATGACGGCCAATGCCTTTAAGGAGGACAAACAAAAGGCCAAAGAGGCGGGCATGAACGGCCATATTGCAAAGCCGGTGGCGGTGGACAGCCTGATGTCCACAATAACCCAGGTGATGGGACAGGAGGAAGAGAATTAGCATGAAAACATTGAGCACAAGAACAGACACCTTTACAGATTCGGTGATTCGTCGAATGACCAGAGTTTCCAATACCTGGGGAGCTATCAATCTGTCCCAGGGATTTCCGGATTTCGATCCCCCAAAGGAAATAACGGATCGACTGGCTGAGGTGGCCCACGGGGGCCCTCACCAGTATGCCCTGACCTGGGGCGCCCAGAATTTCCGGGAGGCACTGGCAAGAAAGCAGGAGCATTTTTCCGGCATGGCTATTGATCCGGATACGGAGATCGTGGTGACCTGCGGCAGTACCGAAGCTATGATGGCGGCTATGATGTCTGTGTGCAATCCGGGAGACAAGGTAGTCATCTTTTCTCCCTTTTACGAAAATTACGGTGCCGACGCTATTCTCAGCGGCGCCCAGCCCATCTATGTGGCACTGCGTCCCCCTCTTTTTGACTTCGATCCGGAGCAGCTGGAAGCAGCCATTCGCCAGGAAGGGGTAAAGGCGCTGATCCTGTGCAACCCCTCCAACCCCTGCGGTAAGGTATTTACCCGGGAAGAGCTGCTGGTGATCGCAGATCTGGCAAAAAAATACGATATTTACGTTATTACGGATGAGGTGTATGAGCATATCCTGTATGCCCCTCACACCCATGTATATATGGCTGCCCTGCCGGGGATGCGGGAGCGGACCATCATCTGCAATTCCCTGTCCAAGACCTATTCCATCACCGGCTGGCGGCTGGGTTACGTGATCGCCTCCCCGGAGATCATTGACCGGGTAAAGAAGGTGCATGATTTCCTTACGGTGGGGGCAGCGGCGCCTCTCATGGAAGCAGCAGTAACAGGGCTGGAGTTTGGGGACGACTATTATCAGGAACTGCAAAACCATTATACCCATATGAAGGAGCTGTTTACCGGCGGACTGCGGGATATCGGCCTTACCTTTACAGAGCCTCAGGGGGCGTATTACGTGCTGGTGGATATCCGGGAGTTCGGTTACAGGGATGACGAGGAATTCTGCATCGATCTGGCGAAGCATGTGGGCGTGGGGGCTGTGCCCGGTTCCAGCTTTTTCCGGGAGGATGTGAATCATCTGATCCGTTTCCATTTTGCCAAACAGGATGAGACCCTGCAAATGGCCCTGGAGCGTCTGGGAGATATCGGAAAACTGAAAAAATAGGAAATGACAGAGTAAGGAGGAGAAACCATGGCTGTTAAATTAAACGAGGATAAGGAAATGGTGAAAATGATCCGGGAGGGCTTAAAGAAAAAGGACGGCTACTGTCCCTGCCGCCTGGAAAAGATACCGGAGAATAAATGTATGTGCCAGGAATTCCGAAACCAGATCGCCGATCCGGAATTTGAGGGCTACTGTCATTGTATGCTGTACTATAAGACAAAGGATTGAAAATTCACGAAAAAACACTTTACAAATCAAGCTTTTTTGTGGTAGTATGAGCAACGCAAAAAAGAAATATGGTTTGAATTGGAAACGCACAATCCTCCGGGATGATAACGAACAACACATGTACAGTTATCAAACAGGAGGATTTTATTATGCCTAAAAACAAATTTCAGGATGTCGTTTACACTTTGATTATGGCTACCGTTATGGTTTACGGTATGATCGTTTATAATGTAGCATTAAATATGGGTGGAGTCAGCGGAGCTACTTTTATTGCTGCCCTTCATGAGCTGCCTATTATGATGCCCATTGCCTTTATTCTGGAGTTCTTTATTGTGGGAAAAATCGCCAAAATGCTGGCTTTCACCGTGGTACGTCCCGATGACCGTCCCCAGTT
>CAZUBP010000186.1:0-3521 GCA_964618605.1 uncultured Lachnospiraceae bacterium
GGCGGATTCTGTCGCCCTAAAGGGGTGACTATGGTGTTTTTGAGGAAGAAGGAAGATCATATGCCTTGCAACCATTTTTTTACAAAGCTTCTTGCTGTCGTGCTCAGTATTTCCCTGGTGTGTACATCCTTTTCTGGGACTGTTTTTGCCGGGAATATTTCTTCTGTCGCTATAGAAACAACAGATTCTGCGACGGAAACCTCTGTGCTGCCGGATACGACAGGTTCCGCAGCGGAGACCTCTGTGCTACCGGATACGACAGATGCTGCTGCCTCCCAGGGGGAAGGCACCCAGGACAGTAGTTCCTCTGTTATTACCTCAGATACCGGAGAGACCGGGACTGCGTCAGAGGCAGAGGAAACCGGGACAGCTGCAGCCACGGAAGGCTCCCAGACTGTATCTAATGCAGAAGAAACCCTGACAGAGTCTGACAACGAAGAAGCCACAGAGGAAAGTCTCATCTCTACTCTGGAGGAAACGGAAACCGGAGATGCCGGTTACACCATCATCACCACGGGAACTGTTTCCGATTTTTCTACCGATACCGGTAAAGTCGTGGTGGAATCCTATCTCACCAATACCGCAGACACAGAGCGCACCTGCAAGCCCTGTGATATTATTTTTGTTTTGGATCAGTCCAAATGGATGAACACCGAGGAGGATATCGGTGCTTCAAGAGCTGCCATCATTTCCGAGATCAAAACACTTCTGGATTCTCTGGCCGAGCCTACCACCGGGGGAGAACATCGGGTGGCTATTGCCGGTTACGGCCGTATCAATATGCCTGCCTCCACCGATCCCTACGATGCCGATATCTATCCCGGCACCCGGGCTACAGGAAACAATATCAGTCTGAATACCGGCTATTACACGGCCAATGGTTTTGTTTCCCAGAACGGCTGGTCAGATGTCAGCCAGAGCAACATGTCCGGCTCCAGTTTACCTAAAATGTCCGACAGCTATGCTTCCGCCATGACCTATGACAATGCCTTTATGACACTGGATGAAGCGGACAAGGTGCTGCATGAGGACACTATGCTTGCCTGGTATTCCGGCGCTTCCCGTATGGATGCCGGTCTTACCATCGCTGAACAGCTGGCGGATATTGCCAGCGCCCAGGACACTTCCGATGACCGAAATCTATTGGTCTGCATCCTGTCCAGTTCCCTGCCTATCCAGAATACGGCCTACAAAAATCTGAGTACCATCCGTACCTCAGCTGTGCTTACCGCCAGTGAGCAATTAAAAGCCAAGGGCGCTACTATTTTTGCCTTCGGCGAATACCACGCCTCCGGGAAAACCATTTCCGGTAATGTGCAGGATACGGAAGATACCTTCTCCTCCGTCATGGAACAGGTCTGTACAGAGCCGGACTATTTCTACTCTTTCTCTGATTTCTCCAGCGTAACGGAAGCCCTGAACCAGATGATTACCCAGATCGAGATTACCGTTGCCGGTGATGCCGAGGAGACCTATACGCTGAACGCCCGGGAATTTACGCTGTTGGGAGGTACAGAAGGGGAAACCATCACCTGGCAGGAGCTGCTGGATTCCTTCGGGGCCAACAAGGAGAAAATCATCAATCAAACTATGGTTAAGGTGGAATTTTACACCTTTACCGGCTATGACAGCAACGATGAACCTACTTTTTCCACCAAACCGTACAGAGATCTTGAGATCCCCTTAAAGGAAATCGCCTCCAGCGACAGGCTGTCCTACGAAACCTCTCTGATTCCCCTGCCCTCCCTGCTAAGCGTCAGTCAGCAGGGGGCGGATTATCGCCATTACGGCAATAAGATTTCCATTACCATTGCCGCACCGGTAACGGTTACCTATACCTGGGCCAAATCCACCGCCGGATACGCCCCCGCCAATGCCATCCTTCCCGATAAGGAAACGGTAGTGCTGGGTACCACCCACGATGCTGCCTCCGTAAAATATACGGACAATACCTATGATGAGCATTATACCTTTGAGGGCTGGTATACCGATGCCGCCTGCACCAGAGCCTACTCCGACGCTTCTCTCATAACGGAGAGCATTACCCTCTATGGAAAATGGAAGCAGTACGTCAATGTGGACTTTTACTGGAACATCTGGGAATACGAATACACCTACCCGGATGATACGGCAAGGCTGGACTATGGGGAGACGCCGGAGGTCTATACCCCGGAAGGCATTAACGGCTGTACCTTTGAAGGCTGGTACCTGGACAAGGCGTACACCACCGCCTACACCCCGGAGCCGCTGTATACAGATATTCAGCTCTACGCCAAATGGCAAACCCAGCCCTGGACGCTGGAACTGACCAAGGTGGACAAGAACGATAAGCTTTTGTCGGATGCCCGTTTTGCCCTCTACACCGCCGATCCCACTCTGGCACCGGCAGCGGATACCACCATTGCCAACAGTGATGGGGCCAGCCGCCAGCTGACAGTGGAGGGCACTACCTGGTATCTCCTTGAGGCGGATGTTACCGACGACAAGGGTCAGATCCTCTGGAAGGATCTAACGGAAGAATACTACTATCTGCTGGAGCTGGAGGCGCCTTACGGATATTCTATAGGAGATACCCCGGGACAGATCGTAACCGCCACCTTTGGAGACACCGTCAAGGTAACCGTAGTCAATGATTACCTGACCATCGCTCCCCCTACCGGTATCCGTCAGGACGATCCTTTCCTGTTTACCGGAATCGTGGTGGGTCTTACCGGCCTTCTGTTTCTGGTGTACCTGTATATGCGAAAACGATGGAAAAAGCGGTTAGATCTGTAATGCTCTTCTTCTCATAACATTAAAAAACACAGTTTAAGAGGTTTTCTCTCTAAACTGTGTTTTTCTTTATATTACCTGCAGCAGCACCATATAGCAGGCCGTTCCCGCCAATATGCTGATAAGGGTATTGTGTTTGTATTTATAGCTTCCGGCAACCACGGCCACGGCCAGGATTTTGGGAAGGCCGATGTGCAGCCAGTCACTGCCCACATCCTTCAGGCAATAGACGATAAGCACTGCCATAATAGCGGAGGGCAATACCTGTCCCAGAGCCACCAGACGCTGGGGCATTTTTCTATTTCCATGAAAAAAGATAAAAGGAAGCGCCCGGAGGAAAAAGGTAATGGCCGCTGACATAAGGATGATAGCAAGTATTCTTCCCGTACTCATGCTTCCACCTCCCTGCGCTCTCCGGTAACCAGCAAAATACCGGACAGGATCAGCAGAGCAGGCAGCATAAAGTTACCTGCGCCAAAGATCACCAGGCAGATCACCGATATTCCCAGGCCCAGCAAGGCCGGAAAATGGCGGCTGCTCTTTTCCCACTGATCTATAAAGATAATGACAAACAGGGCCGTCATGCAAAAATCAATACCTTCCAGTTCAAAGGGAATCAGCTGTCCCAGGATTCCCCCTGCCACGGCGCCAATCATCCAGTAACAGCGACTGAACAGGGCCACCAGAAACATAATATCCTGCCGCCCCTCCTGCTGGGGATCCAGACTGCAGTTGACGGCATAGGTTTC
>CAZUBP010000187.1:0-3439 GCA_964618605.1 uncultured Lachnospiraceae bacterium
GATTCATTATGCATATTGTGGAAAAGCCTACGGCCTTCCCTCTTAATGTACCCTTAAATAGTTACGGTGTCAAACAATCCTTTTACTGTAGGATAAATCTGTGCAAACTTGCGATAGCGATCCTCATATTTGGCTACCAGCTCCGGTTCCGGCTCAATGGTCTTTACCACCCGAACGATCTTTGCTGCGGCATCCTCCACGGAATCGTAGGCTCCGCAGGCAACGGCTGCCAGCATAGCGCCGCCCATACCCGGGCCTTCCTCAGCTTCGATCACGTCTACCTTCAGATTCAGCACATTGGCAATGATCTTTCTCCACAGGGGGCTCTTGGCGCCTCCGCCGCAGATCTTGGTTCTGGTAATGGGAATACCCAGCTTTCTGGCTACCTCCAGAGAATCTCTCAGAGCAAAAGCCACGCCCTCCAGCACTGCCTGGGTCATATCTGCCCGGCTGGTATCCATGGTCATACCGATGAAGGTACCTCTGGCCATGGGATTGTTGTGGGGTGAACGCTCGCCCATAAGGTAGGGCAGGAAATATACGTGATTGTCACCCAGGTTGGTGATAGCTGCCTGTTCCTCAGCGAAGGCTTTGGTACCGATGATCTCCTCCATCCACCATTTATTGCAGGATGCTGCAGAAAGCATACAGCCCATCAGATGATAATGGCCATCGGCATGAGCAAAGGCATGAAGGGCATTGTTCTCATCTACGCCGAATTTTTCACTGGAAATAAAGATAGTACCACTGGTTCCCAGAGAGATCGTACACTGACCATCTCCTACGGTACCGGTACCTACAGCGCCTGCTGCATTGTCTCCGGCTCCGGCAACGATACGACAAGTTTCTGCCAGGCCCAGCTCTTTGGCCAACTCCGGACGGATCAAACCTACGGTCTCGTAGCTCTCAAACAATTTAGGCATCTGTTCCTCGGTTACACTGCAGATCTCCAGCATTTCCTTGGACCAGCAGCGATTTTTTACATCCAGCAGAAGCATACCGGAGGCATCGGAATAATCACAGCAATGTACTCCGGACAGCTTGTAGGCAATGTAATCCTTGGGCAGCATGATCTTTTTGATACGGGCAAAATTCTCCGGCTCCTCTTCTTTTACCCAGAGAAGCTTCGGTGCTGTAAAACCGGCGAAGGCGATATTGGCTGTATATGCGGACAGCTTATCCTTTCCGATCTCATTATTTAAATAATCTACCTGTTTCTGTGTACGACCGTCATTCCACAGGATCGCCGGACGGATAACCTCGTCCTTCTCATCCAGAATAACCAGACCATGCATCTGGCCGCCAAAGCTGATGCCGCCAACCTCTTTGCCATCAATGTCGGCCAACAGCTCCTTCAGTCCGTCGCATACAGCGCTCCACCAGTCCTCAGGCTTCTGTTCTGACCAGCCCGGCTGGGGAAAATACAGGGGATATTCTCTGGAAACACTGCCGCAGATCTTTCCTTTATCATCCATCAAAAGAAGCTTTACTGCGGAGGTACCCAGATCTACTCCGATAAAATACATATAGTTCCTCCTTTTTCGTACCTGTGCACGAAACTTTTTATATACTATTGACTATAGTTTATACAAAACCGGCTTGCCTGTGGTTTCCCTGGACAAGCCGGTTTCTATACAACGTTATTCTTTTACCGCACCGGAGGTCAGTCCACCTACGATGTATTTCTGACCGGCAAGATATACCAGGATAACCGGGATACAGGTCAGTAAGATATCTGCGAAGATATACTCCCAATGGTTATTGCTCTTACCAAAGAACTGGTAAACAGCCATAGTCATGGGGAACAGCTTACTCTTGCTGGACAGATACAGAGGTGTTAAGAAGTCGCTCCATACTGTCATAAACTGCAGGATAAAGCAGGTAACCAGTGTGGGTTTCAGCATAGGTACAATAATGCTGAAGAACAGCTTCACCGGACCGGCGCCATCGATAACGGCAGCCTCATCCAGCTCTACCGGTACTGTCATAACAAAGCTGTAGATCGTAAATACACAGAAGGGGATCATAGCACTGGTAAAGGCCAGAACGATACCCGCTTTTGTATTGGTCAGCTGGAAGAAGGACAGCACCTTGATCAAGGTTACATAGTTTACCGGGAAGAACAGACCACACAGTACGAAATAGTACAGGAAATTGGTGAATTTGTTTCTTCTACGGCTCAGTACATAGGCACCCATAGCAGCGCCCATAACGCCAAGGAAAGTAGCTACCCCGGCATAGGTCAGGCTGTTGATAAAGCCCTGTACCAGTTTACCCTTCTTGATAACCTCACCAAAGTTGGTGAATACCCATGTGGTGGGGAAGGTCAATGCCATTCTTGCCGCCTCATTTTTGGTCTTAAAAGAGTTAATGACGATCATATAGAAGGGTGAAATAACGATCAAACTAAGGATGATGCAGCAAAGCTGCTTTAATACTGTAGAGATTTTCTTTCTAGCATTCATTACTGCTGCACCTCCTTCTTACTCATCATCTTAACGACGAAAATACCGGCAATTGCCGTAAGTACCAGCAGGATACTGTTGAAGGCGGTTGACATACCGTAGGCACCGTCTGCATACAGCTGGTAGGAATATGTAGTTACAACCTCTGTAGCATGTCCCGGGCCACCGTTGGTCAGAACGTAGATGATATCAAATACTTTCAGACCGTAGGTAATACCAAATACCAGGTTGATCATGATGGAACCTGTCAGCATGGGCAGGGTAATGCTTTTCAGACGCTGCCAGAAATTGGCACCATCGATCTGTGCTGCCTCATAATATGTCTTGGAAATAGCGCCAAGACCGGCAACGAAGATGGTCATAACGTAACCGATACCTCTCCAGGCATCTACACCGATAACGGATCCCCATACAACATTCAGGTCAGACAACCATTTCTGTTTCAGGAAACCGAGATGTACAAGGTCAAAGAAGGAATTCAGTAAACCGTTATCATAGTTCAGTACAGCCTTGAAGGTGATACCGATGATAACGAAAGGCAGAATGGAGGGCAGATACAGAATCGTACGATAGAAGTTCTTTCCCTTCAGTCCTTCCTGCAGCATGATGGCCAAAAACAGTGCAGGAACAAGTTTTACAATGTTGGAAATTATAGTAAACATCAGGGTATGGCCAATACCGGAGATATAATTTTTGTCAGATGTAAAGATTTCGATATAGTTTTTCAGTCCGATAAAATTCACATTTCCCATAGAACGGGCATTCCAGTCAGTGAAGGAATAGAATACACCGAGAACACTGGGAAGCAGGAAAAACAGTACATACAGAGCAAGCGGAATAATCAAAAACCAATACGGATATACTTTCTTTTTGTTCATAATAAATATTACCTCGTTTTGCGTGATGTTGCAGCGTAGTTTAAAGAATTATGCCGGGAGCTTTCGCCCCCGGCATAGAGATTTCTCTACCACTCA
>CAZUBP010000188.1:0-3431 GCA_964618605.1 uncultured Lachnospiraceae bacterium
TGAGGTGATCCTGGACCATCTGAACTTTACCCTGAATCGTGAAGATAAGGTGGCCTTTGTAGGCGGCAACGAGCGTGCCAAAACCGTACTGTTCCAGATCCTTACAGGAGAGCTGGAGCCGGATGAAGGTACCTACAAATGGGGCGTTACTACTTCCCAGGCTTACTTCCCCCAGGACAGCACCAAGGAGTTTGACAGCGATCTGACTATCGCCGACTGGCTGACCCAGTATTCCGAGATCAAGGATGCCACCTACGTTCGTGGTTTCCTGGGCCGTATGCTTTTCGCCGGTGAGGATGGTATCAAGCGTGTTCGTGTTCTTTCCGGTGGTGAGAAGGTGCGCTGCCTGTTGTCCAAGATGATGATCTCCGGTGCCAACATTCTTCTTCTGGACGAGCCTACCAATCATCTGGATATGGAATCTATCACAGCCCTGAACAACGGTCTGAAGAAATTCCCCGGCGTTCTTTTGTTTGCCTGCCGTGACCACCAGCTGGTGGAGACCACCGCAAACCGTATTATGGAAATTATGCCCGGCGGCCAGCTGATCGACAAGATCACTACCTATGATGAATACCTGGCTTCCGATGAGATGGCTCGTAAACGTGCTGTTTATACAATGAAGGAAGAGGACAACTAAAATGGAAGATATGCAGATTATAGAAGCTGTTGCCGATGTGGAAGGTGTATACAGCTGTGGGTTTGTAGATACAAAGGATCTGGTATTTCGTCCGGAATTTCGCAGCCTCTGTGAGGAGGACACCTGCGGAAACTATGATGTGAATTATTCCTGTCCCCCCTACTGCGGGACACCGGAGGAAATGCAGGCAAAGGTCATGCAGTACAAAAGGCTTCTGGTGGTACAGACAGCCTGGGATGTGTCGGATGTCATGAACACGGAAGAGACAGCTGCGGCGAAGGCAAAGCACAACGCCATATCCTTTAAGATCCTGGATCGGCTGAAGGAACTGGGCCTTACCTCAGACGCCATGATGGCCGGCCCCTGCAAACAGTGCAAAAAGGTCTGCATGGAAATGATCGGAGAACCCTGCCCCAGAGATTACAAGGTGTATTCCTGTCTTTCCGCCTACTGTATCGATGTAACGAAACTGGCGGAGACCCTGGGTATGGAGTGCTGGTGCGGCAATACCAGAGTTCTCTATTTCAGTATGTTTATGTTTGATAAATAAGAAAGTACAGGCGGGGCAGCGAAAGAGATTTTTCGTTGCAATCCCCGGGTATTTTCGTTATAATGTAATGGTTTAAATGCGTAAGAAAAACGTATGATGAAAGGAATGTTAAAATCATGAGTTTATTACAGACATGGCGGGATAAAGCCTACGATCAGAATATGGATAAGGGTGCTCTGCAGAGATTCTGGCAGCAGTATTTCCTGATTGAAAAAGGCATCTATGAGCAGCTGCTGACCAATCCTGATGAAGAGGTAAAGGGAACAGTCAAAGAGCTGGCAGACAAATACAAGATCGACGTTTTCACCATGACAGGATTTCTGGATGGTATCAACGACAGTCTGAAAACCCCCAATCCCATCGAAGAGATGGAGGAGGATACAGAGGTAAGCCTGGCTTTCGATAAAGAGCTTCTGTACAAGAACATGGTAGATGCCAGAGCAGACTGGCTGTATGAGCTGCCCATGTGGGATGAGATCTTCACAGCTGAGCACAAGAAAGAGCTGTATCTGGAGCAGAAGAAATCCGGAACCGTAGTGAAACCGAAAAAAGTATTCCCCAACGATCCCTGTCCCTGCGGCAGCGGAAAGAAATACAAAAAGTGCTGCGGCAGAAAATAAGCAGATTATTATACCGTCCGGTAGCGATACCGGGCGGTTTTGCTGATTATGGGATACTATACCGGTAAGGAGGAGAAGAACGTTGACAGTGATTCTGGGCATATTGGGTGTCTTTTGTATCATCTACTATATTCTGTGTGGGGTGTACGCCGGTTTCGGAGCCTCTTTTCTGGGCATATGGCCGCTGGCAGGCATTGCTTTGCTGGTACTGTGCCTGGCAGGAAGCCTGCACAGAAAGGGAAAGCTGCCCTTTCATCTGCCTGTGGGAATAAAGATAGCTGTGGGTGTCCTGGTGCTTTTGGGGCTGCTGCTGTTTGCCTGCATGGAAGGACTGATCGCCTCCCGGATGTTTGCCAAAGGTGAGAAGGATCTGGACTATCTTCTGGTACTGGGAGCGCAGGTGCGGGGAGATGTGGTAAGCCAGGCTCTGGAGGATCGCCTTGTTGCGGCCAGGGATTACCTGGAGGAAAATCCGGAGACAAAGGCTGTTCTTTCCGGCGGTCAGGGTACCGGGGAAAATATATCGGAGGCTCAGGCCATGTATGACTGGCTGACAGCACAGGGAATTGATAAGGAACGTCTGATCATGGAAGCTCGTTCTACCTCCACCTGGGAGAATATGACCTTTTCTAAAGCGCTTCTGCCGGAGGAGGCGGGAGAAATACGGGTAGGCATCGTTACCAACAATTTCCATGTATACCGGGGTGTAAAGCTGGCCAAAGCCTGTGGCTTTACCAAAGCCCAGGGAATAGCAGGCGAGTCTCATTCCCTTTTGCAGCTGCATTTTCTGGTGAGAGAGGCCTTCGCTTTGGCAAAGGATATGATAAAATATAAATTGTATTGCGTATGATTTTTCCTGCCGGAGGGCATAATAAGGTGAAATCTTTCAAAAAGGAGGACACAATTATGCCATTATTAAACTGTATGGTAACCAACTGCGTGTACAACAAGGAGGAGCTTTGTTCCAGAGGGGATATCAAGATCGGCGGCCGCAAGGCAACCATAGCAGAGGAAACCTGCTGTGACAGCTTCCGGGACAAAAATCATGGAGCAGCCAAAAACGCCGTGTCTACAGAATGCGGCTGCAGCAGTATCCGTGTGGACTGCGATGCCTGTTCCTGTAAGTACAATGAGGACAAAACCTGCTGTGCTCCGGAGGTAAATATCGAAGGTGCCTGTGCCGACGGCTGTGATGACACTGTCTGTGAGACCTTCTGCTGTAAGCCGGAGAAGAGATAACAGCCTTCAGAAAAACTGTGTTGAGAGGAAAAAAACTCTTGACACAGCTACATATTCATGGTAAATTATTCGAGGTAAATGAAAGAAGAGTATCCACTCTCACCTTAGCACACAGTTTGTGACTCGGGTTAATACGGAAAGCAGCTAAGCTGTGATATGCGTAAGTGGATAGTCTGACTATCTGCTTTTTTATTTTGTTAGGGAGGTATACGGCCATTAGCGAGTTAATGATTAACGAACAGATTCGCGATAGAGAGGTTCGCGTAATTAGTGCGACAGGAGAGCAGCTGGGAATCATGAGTTCCAGAGATGCTTACAAGATGGCACAGGAAGCAAATCTTGATCTGGTAAAGATTGCTCCTACTGCAAAGCCGCCGGTGTG
>CAZUBP010000189.1:0-3430 GCA_964618605.1 uncultured Lachnospiraceae bacterium
TACGGCTTCAACGGAGCCGCAGCTACAAGCATTGAGCAGCTGGGATCTATTTTCCTGACTACTACCGTAGCTCCCGCTGTTGCTACCGTAGTTTGTATGATCTTTACCTGGATCAGATATGGCAAACCTGATGTTTCCATGTGTCTGAATGCTTCCCTGGCAGGTCTGGTAGCTATCACAGCTCCCTGTGATGTAACCGATTGTGCAGGCGCAGCTATTATCGGCGCTGTTGCCGGTCTCCTGGTTGTTTTCGGTGTATGGTTCCTGGATTATGTACTGCATGTGGATGATCCGGTAGGTGCTGTAGCTGTACATTGCCTCAACGGTATCTGGGGTACCATCGCTGTTGGTCTGTTTGCCACAACATCTGCACCGGGCAACGACGAGCTCACCGGTCTGTTCTATGGCGGCGGCTTCCATCTGCTGGGCATCCAGCTGGTTGGTGTGATCAGTGTTATCGCTTGGGCAGCTATTATGATTACCATTACTTTCTTTGTAATCAAATCCACCATCGGCCTTCGTGTTTCCGAGGAGGAGGAGATCGAAGGTCTGGATCCCACAGAGCACGGCCTGGCTTCTGCTTACAGTGGTTTCTCTCTCATGGATGTTTCCAACTCCATGATCATGGATGTAAACGAGAATACAGATCTTGGTACAGATGTGTACGAAGAGGCTTCAGAGTACAAGAAGAACAAAGCCGTTCCGGTTATGGTGGCTCCCGACGTACAGCGTACAGGTATGTACAAAGTTGTTATTATTACCAAGCTGACCCGGTACGATAAGATCCGTAAGGCTATGAACGATATCGGTGTAACCGGTATCACCGTAACACAGGTTATGGGCTGCGGTATCCAGAAAGGATCCGGAGAGAAATACCGTGGTACAGAAGTGGATGCTACATTGCTGCCGAAGGTTAAGGTTGAAGTTATTATCGGAAGCCTGCCTCTGGATACAGTTATTGAGGCCGCTAAGAAGGCACTGTATACCGGACGTATCGGCGATGGCAAGATCTTTGTATACAGCGTAGACAAGGTTGTTAAGATCCGTACAGGTGAAACTGATCTGGCAGCTCTGGCAGACGTTGAATAAACCAATTCCCTATATCATAGTTACCCTTTTTGTTGCGTCAGCAACGGTTAAGGAAGCTCCCACCGGCGTGTGTCGGTTCGGGAGCTTCTTTTTTCTTGATTTTACTGGGAAAAATGACGTAAATCCCAGGCGAAAAAGAGACAAAATTCATCAGGAATTTTCTTGTGACACCTAACCGTGCGGGTGTATACTCATTAACAGAACAAAGAGAAAAAGGGCAGATATACTATGGAGAAGAAAGAGCTGGCGCTGGAGGTGATCCGGCGTCTGAAAAAGGAATACCCGCTGGCAGACTGTACACTGGATTACGACCATGCCTGGCAGCTTCTGGTGGAAGTGCGTCTGGCAGCCCAGTGCACCGATGCCAGAGTCAATGTTGTGGTAAAGGAGCTGTTTGCCAAGTACCCCGATGTAGCTGCCCTGGCAGCGGCTGAGCCGGAGGAGATCGAGGCTATCGTCCGTCCCTGCGGTCTGGGAAAAAGCAAGGCCCGGGACATCAGTGCCTGTATGCGGATGCTGATGGAGAAATATGAAGGAAAAGTGCCGGAGGATTTCGATGCTTTGCTGAGTCTCCCGGGGGTAGGCAGAAAGAGTGCCAACCTGATCATGGGAGATGTTTTCGGCAAACCGGCTATTGTTACGGATACCCATTGTATCCGTCTCAGCAATCGTATCGGTCTGGTGGAGGGCACAAAGGATCCAAAGAAGGTGGAAATGGCCCTTTGGAAGATCGTTCCCCCGGAGGAGGGCAGTGATCTCTGCCATCGTCTGGTATACCATGGGCGGGAGGTATGTACCGCCAGGACAGCGCCCTACTGTGACCGCTGCTGTCTGAAGGATATCTGTAAAAGCAATTTGGAAAAAGGATGTTAAAGCTGTATGCGTTTTGTTTATGCACCAATGGAAGGAATCACGGGATATGTTTTTCGGAATGTCCGGCATCGTTTTTACGATGATGTGGAGGCCTATTATACCCCGTTTTTGTCTCCGGATGAGCACAGTATCTGTCGAAAGAGAGAATATCAGGATATTTTGCCGGAGCACAATGAGGGCATCCATCTGATCCCCCAGATCCTTACCAACAACAGCGAGTATTTTATCCGCTGTGCAAGAGAGCTTAGACGCATGGGCTATGAGGAAGTGAATCTGAATCTGGGCTGTCCCTCGGGAACGGTATTTTCCAAGGGAAGAGGCTCCGGAATGCTGGCCTATCCGGAAAAGCTGGAGGCCTTTCTGGACGATATCTTTATGGCGCTGGATATGCCGGTGACCATAAAGACAAGGCTCGGTGTCACAGATCCGGAGGAATTTTACGATCTTCTGGAGATCTACAATCGTTTTCCGGCCAAAAAGCTGATCATACATCCCCGGGTGCGGGCGGAATTTTACAAAAAGATCCCCCATCTGGATATGTATGCCCATGCGGTGAAGGAGAGTAAGATCCCTTTGTGCTACAATGGCAATATTTTCTCCCTCAGCGGCTATGAGCAGTTTATGAAGCGTTTTCCTGATACACAGGAGATCATGCTGGGACGGGGACTTTTGGCAAATCCCGGACTGGTGGGGGAGATCAGAGGGGAAGCGCCGGAGGACGGCAAACGAATGAAGGCTTTTCTGGACGAGCTTTTGATTGCCTACGAGGCAAATTGTCCGGGAGAAAAGCCTCTGTTATTTAAGTTAAAGGAGCAATGGTATTATATGGCTTCTCTGTTTCCGGATCATCAGCGGCTGGTGAAAAAGATCCGTAAGGCCCAGCATGTATCGGAATACAGGGAGATGGTGGATCAGTTGTTTGCTCAGGCAACACCGGAGACCACCTATGGGTTTTATTTTGCATAAGGTGTGAGACAGCATACTATAGACAGTATAGTGAGGGGAAAATGAAAAATAATAAATTACAGGCATTTCGTATATCGGTAATTTTGTCGGCGGTTCTTGCCATAGGCTTCGGGGCCACTGCGGTTAAGGCAGACGGCACAACGGTTAAGGAGATATCTAACAGTAAACAGCTGATCCGGGAAATCAGCGACGACTGGGATGACAGCTATGCAGCGGAGACAGTGATCAATACGGCTACAGGCACCGTTACTCAGAACGGGGACAAGGTGGATTTCGCCGATGCTTTTGAGACAGAGGAAGAGGATATTCCCAATCTCCATTCCTCCTATGAGGTAAAGGAGTTTTTTGCGGACAATCCTGCAGAGGTATCTTCCGTCAGCGGCAGTGAGATCACCGTAGTTAATCCCTATCAGACAAAGAGAATTATCATCAATACAGACACCATGACAGAGTACTATGGTGCCTCTTCGGTGCTGCATTACGATGGCATTAACACCTATTT
>CAZUBP010000190.1:0-3427 GCA_964618605.1 uncultured Lachnospiraceae bacterium
ATAATGAACTAAACGCCGAGATCGCAACGGAGATCCTAAAGGATGCCGGGGCCAGTGTCACAGTGGCGCAAAATGGAAAGCTCGCCGTGGATATTTGTGCAGAAACGAAAGGGACCCCCTTTGATCTGATCCTTATGGACATTATGATGCCGGAAATGGATGGCCTGACGGCAACGAGAACCATCAGAAGCATGAAACGGAGGGATATGCAAAGGATCCCCATTATAGCCATGACGGCAAAAGCCTTTGCGGAGGACAGAAAGGCAGCCTTTGAAGCAGGCATAAACGGTTACGTTACAAAGCCCATAGACCCGGCTGTATTGATCGAAGAGATCAGGGCAGCTGTCACGGCTGCCGGATCAAGAGAAAAGTAAATAATTAAACAATTATTTTTGAAAATTCCTGGGATTTTTAAGCATATGGCAAATTGACCTCCCTGTGTGGAAAATGCTAGTATGGTAGCATATTTTTTACAAAATAAGACAGGGGCAAAGAAAAGGAAAATCCCAGGGATTTTCTATGTAAACATATATGAATCATAATACAGAACCAAGACAGAAAATTCTTCTGGCGGAGAGCACAGAGGAGAATCGTGACCGGCTGACCCATATCCTTCAGCAGGAGTACGATATTGTGACAGCAAAGGACGGTGTGGAAGCAATAGAGCTGCTGCAGCAGCAGAAAACAGAGATTTCCCTGGTGCTTTTGGGGGTAAAAATGAGCAGAATGGGAGGCCTGGATGTACTTTTTTACATGAATCGCTATAAGTGGATCGAGTACATTCCGGTTATCCTGATTTCCCATGAGGAATCGGTAGCCAATGTAGATCTGGCCTATGAGCTGGGGGTGGCGGATTATGTCCGGGTACCTTTTGCTCCCTCGGAGCTGCGGCATCGTATCGCCAGAGCTATTCAGCTGGCAGAAAAACAGCAAAATCTGATGCATACCGTGGCGAATCAGATCCATGACAAGGAAACCAGTGAACAGATGATGGTGTCCATTCTTTCCCGTATCGTAGAATTCCGAAACGGAGAGAGCGGCGCCCATGTGCAGCGCATTAAGGTGATCACGGAAATACTTTTGCAGGCTATCGCCGAAAAGACGGATCGGTACAGGCTGACAGCCTCCGATATTAACCAGATCGCAGTGGCTTCCTCCCTTCATGATATTGGGAAGATCGCCGTGCCCAGAAAGATCCTGAACAAGCCGGGGCGGTATACTGCGGAAGAGTTTGCGGTGATGAAGCAGCACGCCATGGAGGGGGCTAAGATCCTGGACACCCTGCCGGAAAATCTCAGGAAGCAGCCTCTGGTAAAAACGGCTTATGATATCTGCCGCTGGCACCATGAACGCTACGATGGCGGCGGTTATCCTGATGGGTTAAAGGGAGATGAGATCCCCATTTCCGCCCAGGTGGTAGCCCTGGCGGATGTATATGACGCCCTGATCAGCGAACGCTGCTACAAGGAATCCTATAGCCATGACACGGCGGTTCGCATGATTCTGGAAGGACAGTGCGGTGCCTTCAATCCCCTGCTTCTGGAGTGCTTTAAAGAGCATCAGGTGCTGTTGAAACAGGAGATGGAGGGAAAACTGAACCATCAGCAGAATACGGGCAAACAGGAAATGGATTACCTATCGGAACAGATGGAAGAACAGGGAGCTAATGTGCCGGATCAGTTGATGATGCAGATCAGGAATGCTGCTCAACAGTTCCAGTTTTTCTTTTCCACCTACCCGGAGCCGGCCTTCCGTTATACCGTTTATCCCGCCATCATGGTATGGAATGAGGCCGGTATCCGACGCCTTGGTGTCAGAGAAACCATGCTGGAACCCCTGCTGGATCGAAAATTTGTTTCTGCTGTTCTTGAGGATGATCTGAAACGACTTAATAATCGATTGAAACAGGCAACACCACAGCTGCCTAAGGTAAAGGAAAATCTCCGGCTAAAAATAAGGGGAGAGCTGCGCACCTATTGCTGTGAGATCTGTACGCTGTGGGGGGAAGGAGATATGAAGCAGTTTACCGGACTGGTAGGCAGACTGGTGGATGCTCCGGAAGAAAGACTTCGCCTGAAGTCCGATGTAAATATAACTCTGATCAACAAAAATGGAAGGCTGCCGGATATGTATTCCTGTACTATGACCATGAAGGAAGCAAAACGTCTGCTGGAGCAGCTGAAGGAAATGTTTACGCTGGTACGCATGGTGGATCAGTCTGTAGGCTATCAGATCGTATTGGATGATGATCAGCATCTGAAACAAAGTGATTATCATTGCTATAGCGTATGGGGACGGAACGCCCGCTGCGAGAACTGTATTTCAGCCAGATGTATCTGCAACAAAAGCCGTGAAGATAAATTCGAATTTTTAAATAATGAAATATACTATGTTATTGCGGAGTATGTGGAGATCGATGGCAAACCCTATGTGCTGGAGATCGCCAACAGGATCACGGAGGATACCTCTCTGGCAGGGTACGGGAAAAATCTGGTGGTGGACGCCATTTCCGCACATAATGCCAGACTGTTCAATGATCCTCTTACCGGCGTATATAATCGACGGTATTATGAGGAGCAGATCAGCGGTTTGCCAAAAGTAGATGCCCTCCTTATGATCGATGTGGATCAGTTCAAGGAGATTAATGATTCCTATGGACATCAGGCAGGAGATGCGGCTCTGAAACAGGTGGCGAAAGCCATAAAAGATTCCGTCTATGATTCCGATATGGTAGTGCGCTACGGCGGAGATGAGTTTATCGTAGTTTTCCGAAATATTGCGAAACACGTATTTAAACGGAAAATGAAGGATATCCGTGAGGGAATTGCTGCATTGCCTGTGGAGGATGTGCCTGATCTGCAGGTTTCCGCCAGTGTAGGCGGTGCCTACGGCCCCGAGGGCGTCAGTGAACTGCTGCACAAGGCAGATGAACATATGTACCGGACTAAGTGGGAACGGTGCAGCTGATATATTTTCTGAAAGAAACAGGAGGTTGCCCCTCTTTCGGGGTTGACGAACTGGCAGATTGGTGTTAACTTATAAGCATAAACGATAAATAAAACCTATTTATTAGCAAACAGAAAAGAGGTACGCCACATGAAACCGATCAAAGAAGGAAAAGTACGTGAAATTTATGATAATGGTGACAGCCTGATCATGGTAGCCACCGACCGCATCAGCTGTTTTGATGTGATCCTGAACAATACCGTTACGAAAAAGGGTACAGTGCTTACCCAGATGTCCAAATTCTGGTTCGATATGACCCAGGATATTCTTCCCAACCATATGCTTTCTGTGGATGTTAAGGATATGCCGGAATTTTTCCGTCAGGAGAAGTTTGATGGCAACAGTATGCTGTGCAGAAAACTGGAGATGCTGCCGGTAGAGTGCATCGTTCGCGGTTATATCACCGGAAGCGGCTGGGCCA
>CAZUBP010000191.1:0-3417 GCA_964618605.1 uncultured Lachnospiraceae bacterium
ACACAAATCCTCTGGACTTGGCCAGGGCAACGATTTTCTCCATTGTTTTTTCCATAATACCATTCTCCTTTATTTGATACAGAGAGTTCTGTATATCTTCTTACTTATAAATAACGTACACAGGACTTTCCAGCAAAAAGTCCTCGGAGCCTTCCTCCAGAGAAGCCTTCACCTGCTTTTTGGACAGGATCTCCAGAGAACTGCTGCAATACAGGATCTTACCCGGTACAGTCACTGTCACCGGCTCCTGGAATACCAGAACGGAACAGCTGTCTCCAGCACTCAGCACATCTGTACGATCTACTGTCTCTCCCGAAGCATCCTGAAAATCGCCTGCCAGCAGATAACCGGCCGCCTGACACTGAGAAATGGATCCCTGGAACAGGGTGACATTATTGTAGGCCATATAGGTATCCGTATCCTGATAGGTCATCTTCACAGTCACTGCAGAGGAGCTTGTCCGAATGCTGTTCAGCTCAATTGCGCCGTCATAGCTCTGGATGTCCTCCTGGATCTGGGTCTCCAACTCCTTTTTATCATACAGCTCCTGATCCCACTCCTCCACAATAATCTGGGTAAGGCCACCCTTTTTGTTCAGGGTGAGCGAACTGGAATCTGCAGATGTGCCACAGCCCGTAAAAGCTATTGAAAGAACGAGTAGGGGCAGGAGGATCTTCTTTAATACTCTCATCTTTTGCATCTCCTTGCCTAATCTTTGATATTATACCCTTAAACACTTGTCAATGCAACACAGTTTCCAGTATTTCTTTGCTTTTAAAGCTTCTGTCTATGTAGCGATCCATGTGACGATTCATGACCATTTCCAGTTCCCGCAGCACCGTATCCTCCACGGCGAAGGTAAACAGACGGTTCAGGGGAGAGGCTGTAATGTACTGCATGGTATAAATCAGGCTTTCACTCACCTGAAGGCCCCGCTCCTCTTTGGGAAACATCAGTCCCTCCAGACAATCTGCGCAGAGCAGTCCCCCCTGGGCAGCATTGTACACCTGAAGATTTTCCCTGCTGCCGCAATGTACGCAGGAAAAGACCTCCGGATATTCTCCGTTAATGACCATGGCCCGAAGCTCAAAGATCCGTCTCACCAGCCGGTTATCTAATCTTTCATTTTCCAGGGCCATGCAGGCCAGGTACAGAAGGTTCAGCATATCCTTCTCTGTCTTGCCCTCCCGGCCGTAATATTCCGCCATTTCCAGAAAATAAAAGCCGTAATACACCCCCGGAAACTGGGAACCCAGCTCAGTGAAGTATTTGAGCACATTTACCTGGGTCAGGGTATAGGCATTTCGTCCTTCGTACACAATAAACTGGCCAAAGACGAAGGGATTCGCCGCTGCCATCAAAAGATTTCCCGTTTTTCTGGCGCCTCTGGCAAAGGCAGTGATCTTTCCCCGCTCCTTTGTCAGCAGCACCAGCCGTTTATCGTACTCTCCCGAGGGAGCCGCCGCCAATACAATTCCTGTTACCGTCAATGGTTCACTCATAGTTTTGTCAAATGTCCTTCTTGTTGTAGCCGAAATTTTTCATCTGTATATCGCTGTCCCGCCAATCCTTACGCACCTTCACCCAGAGCTTCAGGTTCACCTTCTGCTCCAGCATCTGCTCGATCTCATAACGGGCATTGGAACCGATCTTTTTCAGCATGGCACCCTGCTTGCCGATGATAATTCCCTTGTGGGAATCCCGTTCACAGACAATGGTAGCCTCAATATCTACGATGGTGCCATCCTCACGCTCCCGCATCTTGTCCACTACCACGGCGATACCGTGGGGGATCTCCTCCTTCAGGGCATGGAGGGATTTTTCCCGGATAACCTCTGCTACGATCTGGCGCATGGGCTGATCTGTCACCGTATCCTCATCATAATACTGGGGGCCGTAGGGCAGATACTGCAGGATCGTATCGATCACCATGTCGGTATTGATCTTGCGAAGGGCCGAGACGGCCAGCATATCATCAAAATGGCACAATTTCCGGTAATTCTCCAGGAATCCGGCGATCTCCTCTTTCTTCACCGTGTCAGCCTTGTTCATCACCAGCACCACAGGGCATTTGGCCCGGGACAGCTGCTCGGCAATATGCCGCTCTCCTGCTCCGATAAAGTTGGTGGGTTCCACCAGCCAAAGCACCAGATCCACATCGTTTAAGGTGCGCTCTGCCACGGTTACCATGTACTCACCCAGCTTGTTCTTGGCCTTGTGAATGCCCGGGGTGTCCAGAAAAATAATCTGGCCCCGGTCACAGGTGTACACGGTCTGAATACGATTGCGGGTCGTCTGGGGTTTATTGGAGGTGATAGCGATCTTCTGACCGATCAGACGATTCATCAATGTAGACTTACCCACATTGGGGCGCCCCACAATAGCTACAAAACCGGATTTATAGTTGTTTTCTGCCATAGTTTGTTTCCTCTTAATTACTTCTTACATCAAATTCTCTGTTGTGTTAAATACCTGTGAGGCGCTGCGAATGGCGGACTCACTGCCCACGACACAGATCTGCTCCTGCTCCATGACACAGCGCAGAATGCCTGCCAGCCTGCGGATATCCTCCACATCAGCAGTCAGTACCTCGTCTCTCTCCTGCTGCAGCATATCCTGAGTGATTCCGCTGATATAGGCTGTCATGGACACGTCGCCCAGCGTGTTGGGATTCATGGGCATATCCATTTCGCTGATGGCGCCGATCACATATTTATCCATTGTCCGCTCATCTGCGGTAAAGTTCTCCACGAAATCGGCTGCCTCGTCGAAAACCTTCAGGGAAGCCTCCAGATTAGGATCTCTGTAGGTCACCAGATAAACATCGCCGTTTCGGCGATAGCTGTTCATACAGCCGTAGGCACCGCCCTTTACACGGATGTTCATCCAGAGGTATTCATAGCCCATAAGCACCTTCAGGATCCGCAGGGCACCGGTATAGGTGTATCCTCCCTTCAGGAAGTTGCCGCATTTGGCTACATACTGCACCTGACCGGCGGTGATCAGACCCTCCTTTACCTGGGTGGGCTGCCATTTTTGACTGCCGGTTCTCACCTCATCGGTATACAGGTTCTTCTTCAGCATGGTAATAGCCTCTTCCACCCCTTCATAACCCTCCTGGTCCAGGGTGACGCTCACCAGCATATTCTCCGGGCGGAATACGATATGCATCAGCTCGTAGAGATTTTTAACCAGCTGCTCCTTTTCCTGATCAAAATTTTCCTGGAGATGCTTGATAAACCGGGCATAGGAGACCCCGGAAATCCGCTCCTGGAAGGCAGCCAGAGGAGAATATCCCCCGTTGGCTCGCAGCACTGCCGTACCGTTGCCGGAGATCACCAGGCTGGACTGGAGCCGCGCCTTTTTCTCATCCACGATCTCCTTCAATCTCTTGGTATCGGAGAAATCGGAAGTCAG
>CAZUBP010000192.1:0-3378 GCA_964618605.1 uncultured Lachnospiraceae bacterium
CATATGCTTCCGGGAACTCCTGCTCCATCTGTGCGATAGGCATCGGAGTACGAACGCCGGCAACAACGTCCTCGCCCTGTGCGTTGATCAGGAACTCACCCATCAGCTTCTTCTCGCCGGTAGCGGGATCACGGGTAAAGGCAACACCTGTACCACAATCATCACCCATGTTACCGAAAGCCATGGACTGTACGTTTACGGCAGTACCCCAGGAATAGGGGATATCGTTGTCACGACGGTATACGTTTGCACGGGGATTATCCCAGGAACGGAATACGGCTTTAACAGCACCCATCAGCTGTTCCTTCGGATCATCCGGGAAATCGGAACCGATCTTCTCTTTGTATTCAGCTTTGAACTGGCCGGCAAGCTCTTTCAGATCCTCTGCAGTCAGCTCAACGTCATAGGTAACACCTTTCTTGGTTTTCATCTCATCGATGAGCTCCTCGAAGTATTTCTTACCTACTTCCATAACTACATCAGAGTACATCTGGATAAATCTTCTGTAGCAGTCCCAAGCCCAACGGGGATTGCCGGATTTCTCAGCAATAACGTTAACTACGGTCTCGTTCAGACCCAGGTTCAGGATAGTATCCATCATACCGGGCATGGAAGCACGAGCACCGGAACGAACGGAAACCAGAAGGGGATTCTCGCTGTCACCGAACTTCTTGCCGGTGATCTCCTCCATCTTAACGATGTATTCGTTGATCTGGCCCTGAATCTCTTCGTTGATCTCTCTTCCGTCCTCATAATACTGAGTACAAGCTTCAGTTGTAATAGTAAAGCCCTGCGGTACCGGGAGACCCAGACTGGTCATCTCTGCAAGGTTAGCACCTTTTCCACCAAGGAGCTCACGCATGTTGGCATTACCTTCACTGAATAAGTAAACCCACTTTCTTGCCATTAAAAATTCCTCCTATAAAGTAAATTATCAGGTCTGGGGCATGGGAAAATGCCCCGGACTTACTGATGCTCAAAAATTGACACATCTATTTTACCATAAAAAGGGTATGCGTCAAGTATATAATCTCAATTCGCCTGTTTTAGGCACATATGTCAGACACAGACAAAACCATCCGGGGATACATGACAACATAAGGGAAGAGGATGCCGCAGCACCCTCCTCACCTCTGGGAAAGATCAGAACATAATCTTGCTCATCTTGTCGATTTCTTCTGTCATGGCATCGTATACTCCCGGGAAGGTACTCATGGCCAGGCCCTGAGAAGCGCCGGGAATAAAATAATGCCTGTCGGCAACGGAGCCGAACTCACGGCAGGCTTTTTCTACCTCTGTTGCCACCTCTTCTCTTGTCCAGTCGGGATGGTCAACCTTGGCACTGTCTACGCCGCCCATAAAGGAGATCTGACCGCCGTATTTCCGAATCAGCTCCGGAATATCGTTGGAGGTCATAACGCCCTGCCAGATATCTATGCCCATCTCGATCATATAGGGAACCAGTGTAGCGGCATAGGAATCGGAATGGTGGCAGATCAGCTGTACACCATGGGATTTGTAGTAGCCGTAGATTTCCTTATAGGAATCCAGATAAA
This sequence comes from uncultured Lachnospiraceae bacterium, assembly GCA_964618605.1. Lineage (GTDB taxonomy): Bacteria > Bacillota > Clostridia > Lachnospirales > Lachnospiraceae > UBA11957. The sequence continues at coordinate 1,557 of CAZUBP010000192.1, forward strand.
ACTCAGCGAACATATCCGGTGACAGGAAGGTGGAAATCTGGCTGCCCCAGTCATCATGATGGAATACAGCATCCATATGCAGATGAGAGCACATTTCCTCTGCGTACATCAGCTCCCACTCTGTCAGGTATTTGATCAGATCCTTCATAGCCTCCGGCTCTTCGTAGAAATTGATCAGTGTATTCTGGATCTCCATGAGATAATGGCACTGCTCAAACAGTCCCGGTGCCACGAAAGAGCTCAGGAAATACTGGTCTCTGTCCACTTCCTCTGCCCGTTTCAGATAGGGCTCCCACACAGCATCACTGAATTTTACATTGGGAGCTTTGACATATTTCTGCCACTCCGTAACATCCGGGCATACAATGTGTGCAGGATCATGCACCGGAAAAGCACCGGGGGTGCCAATGGGATAGGAACGGGTAACGCCCCAGGCGTTAACCACATTTAACTCGCCATATTTGGGAGCGGTGTTGGTCTGAGCAAAGGGATCTCCTGTAAGGATCTTGAGGAATTCATACTGATTGACGAATCGGTCCGGATGTCCTCCATGAATGGTTTCCAGCAAATTCTGTTTAGGTGTTAACATCAATTTTTCCTCCATTTCTCTGATATTACAACCTTGTTGGCTTCTTTTGTCATTAGTATATCCCTTTCATTCCCGGGCAGACAATTCTATAATTGGCAGGAAGTTTTTCACCCTCCCCTGTACGTTTTGTACAGTGTCCATCGTCATTTTGCCCATATCATAGGGCAATATGACCATCTATTCTTGACGCTGGTTGGGGGGTGTGCTAGATTAAATGAATAGAAAAATACGACAGGAGGTTTTTTATGGCAAGTCATACAATAACGATCCCTAATACGGACCTGGGCCCCATGCGTGCTCTTGGTCTTGGCACTGCAGGCGCCGGTCTGGACTGGGACGGAAAAGAGGCGGACTATCTTTTTGATGCTTTTCTGGATATGGGCGGCAATGTCATCGACACTGCACGTATCTATTCTGACTGGGTCGCCCCAGAAATCGGACGCAGCGAGCGGGTCATCGGCGACTGGCTGGCCAGAAGCGGCAAGCGGAACCATGTGATCATCTCCACCAAGGGCGGTCACCCCAAATACACCGGTCCCCAGGACGATCTGCATATTTCCCGCATGAGCGCAGCGGATATGCGCTATGATGTGGAGTTGTCCCTGCGGGCACTGCACACAGATACTATCGATCTGTACTTCTATCACCGGGATGATCCTCACCAGAGTGTGGAGGAAGAAATCGAAACCATGGAAGCCTTCCGCAAAGAAGGTAAGATCCGCTACTACGGCTGCTCCAACTGGACGGCGGAGCGCATCCTGGAGGCAGACGCTTACTGCAAAGCCAAAGGCTATCGGGGTTTTGCCGCAGATCAGGCACTGCTAAATCTCGGCCTGGCTCATATGAATCCTATGGATGATGACACCCTGACCTACATCCAGGGAGATCTGGCAGAATATCACGAGAAAAATTCTCAGAATCTCGCTATGCCCTATATGGGCGTTGCCAGCGGTTTCTTCCATCGTTATATCAATAAAGGGGTAGATGCCGTAAAAAACATGAACTACTACACTCCGGAAAATGTCCGGCTGGCTGAGCGCTGCAAGGAGCTGATGGCCAAATACGACGCCACCGTTTCCCAGGTAGTACTGGGCTTCTTCAAAGTGCAGGATTTCCCCTGCCTGCCCCTGTACGGCCCCCGAAACGTAGACCAGCTGCAGGACGTCATGGGCTACCTGGATATCCCCTTCACCAAAGAAGATTATACCCTTTAACCCCTTTCTTTTAACCGGC
>CAZUBP010000193.1:0-3375 GCA_964618605.1 uncultured Lachnospiraceae bacterium
CCCAGCAGGGGCACTACCCCATCACAATAAGACCGGATCATCTCCAGTCTTTCCGGTGCCAGGGGCTGCATTATATATTTTCTCACGGATTTCCGTGCAAATATGGCTTCGTAATCATTCATGGTATCACCTTCATTTTTTCGTAACAATATTGTAACACAAGTCACTGTATTTTCAAGCCATACTTTTATTTTTAAGATTTTTTATGAAGCCAAAAAACAGGCTGCCCTTTTTGCTCCGGGGCAGCCTGTTTAACTCTTTTATCTGTATTTAGTGGTGGAACAGTCTCATACCGGTAAAGTACATTACGATACCGTGCTTGTTGCAGGCTTCGATCACCAGGTCGTCACGAATAGAGCCACCGGGCTGGGCAATGTATTTTACGCCGCTTCTGTGGGCACGTTCTACATTGTCATCAAAGGGGAAGAAGGCGTCAGAACCCAGGGCTACGCCGTCCATCTGGTTCAGCCATTCTCTCTTTTCCTCTCTGGTAAGGGGTTCCGGCTTCTCAGAGAATACCTTCTGCCATTCGCCCTCTGCCAGTACATCCATATAATCCTCACTCATGTATACGTCAATGGCATTGTCACGATTCGGTCTGGCCACACCTTCCTTGAAGGGCAGGTTCAGTACCTTGGGGCACTGACGCAGCAGCCAGTTGTCTGCCTTCTGTCCGGCCAGACGGGTACAGTGAATTCGGGACTGCTGTCCGGCACCGATACCGATGGCCTGTCCGCCCTTAACGTAGCAAACGGAATTGGACTGGGTATATTTCAGGGTGATCATGGCAATGATCAGGTCTCTCTTTGCCTCTTCTGAAAGCTCTGTTTTCTCTGTAACGATCTTGCCCAGGAAAGCCTCGTCGATGGGCATCTCGTTTCTGCCCTGCTCAAAGGTAATACCGAATACCTGCTTGTGCTCAATGGGCTCCGGCTTGTAGGCCGGGTCGATCTGGATCACATTGTAGTTGCCCTTTTTCTTGGCTTTCAGGATCTCCAGTGCCTCCGGCTCATATCCCGGTGCAATAACGCCATCAGATACCTCACGTTTGATCAGCAGGGCGGTATCCTTGTCACAGACATCAGAGAGGGAAATAAAATCGCCGAAGGAGGACATACGGTCTGCGCCACGGGCTCTGGCATAGGCGCTGGCCAGAGGAGACAGCTCTCCCATATCATCTACCCAGTAGATCTTTCTCTCCACCTCATTTAAGGGGAGACCAACAGCAGCTCCGGCGGGAGATACGTGCTTGAAGGATGTAGCCGCCGGAAGTCCTGTAGCCTGTTTCAGCTCACTGACCAGCTGCCAGCCGTTTAATGCATCCATAAAATTGATATATCCCGGTTTACCGTTCAACACGGTGATGGGAAGCTCTCCTTCCTCCACGAAAATGCGGGAAGGCTTCTGATTCGGATTACATCCGTACTTTAATGCTAACTCTTTCATGCTCTTTCTCCTTTTAGTTGTTATTTTTATTTACAATGCGGGTTTCATACGCACCTGTGGCAATGTCAATATAACGAACAAACAGAGACACCTTATTATCCTCGTTCAGATTGCTCCATACCAGATCGGTAAAGGCATCAATATCTCCGGTAATATCTACCTTGGTAGGTTCTCCCTCAAAGCTGGGCAGGGGATCTCCATCCTCCATATAAGTATGGATGAATCTGCCCTCTCCAGCGGGGCAGCCGGGATAGCTGAAGGTATTGCGGACACAATAGGCACCGTCACCGTCCAGGCTCTTTAAAATGGACATGGAGAACTTGTACTCTCCCTCTTCGATCTCCATAATGCCGGAGATACGAGGTGTGTAGTTGGGGGCATCCGGTTCAAACTCCCGGGTACGCAAAGCCTCCTCAAAGGTCTTGCCCTGCTTCATAAGATCGTATACGGTATCTGTCTGATCTCCGTTGGTAACGATGGTCTGATGGCCCAGCACCCGCACCGGGGCATAGATGATCAGACTGGGATCACTTAATTTGGAAGGATCATAGGCCTGAGTACGCAGTCCCTCGCCTTCCTCTACAAAAACGCGATTGCGGCTGTTTACGCTTCTACCCATAATGAAGTAGGCGGTTACGGCATATTTTCCGTCCTCGGAACGTCCGATAACGATGCCTCTTCCCGGATAACTGTTTGTGTTTAATTCCGTTGCCAAAGATACTTTCTGCATAATGGTTCCTCCTCATGTCCTATTTTACATGCTCTGAAAAATAGACTACACTACTTTATTCTTCTTTTCAACTTATTTTTCCTGCTGCCGGATTTCCTCTTTTTTTGTCTCTATATCCTCCTGAAGCTGCTCCCAGTCCGCCTCGTTTTCCACGAAATACCGGGGACAGTCCTTTCCCGTAACATCGTAATGGCGGATCACATCCTCCTTATCCAGAGAAAAACGCTTGCAAAGCCAGCCGGTCAGCTGCACCAGAGAATCATAGGTCGCCTCCGTAAATTCCCCTGTATCGTCGGGATGGCAGCATTCAATGGAAATCGTGTCTGTATTCCGACTGTTGGAGGCGTAGGCGATCTCCGAAGTGGGAATACACTGGATGATCTCCCCCTCCAGTCCGATAACAAAATGGCTGCTTACCTTTCGGTCGCCCCCATTTTTCAGATTTTCAAAATAATCCCGATTCGCCTGGGCGGAGCTCCCCGGATTGGCGGTGTAATGGATAACGATACCCTTCACCTGCTGCAGGGCAATGCCCGGCCGGGAATATTCGTTCACCGTCAGCAGCTGCACATCTATATCCGGAGCGCCGAACCAGTCAATGTCCCCTGAAAGAGTGCTCACCGCTGCCTCTGTGTTATCCGCCTGTGCCTCCTTCTGCCCCTTTGGCAGCAGAGACACCACCAGCAGCACAGCCGCCGCCAGAATAATAATCGGCAGGATAACCAGCAGTTTTCCGCTGATATCGGCTTTTTTGCGCCTTCTTCTTGTAGTTTTTCCTGTTTTACCTCTTCTTGTTACGGATTTTTTCATCTTCAGTGTCCATACCCATCTGCCTAAGCCTGCAGCCACACAGGGGCTGCTTCTTACCGGATCAGGTAACAGCAAGGCTGCTGAAGTAACTCCAGCAGCCTTTTAATTTTTACATGTTTCTACTGCTCCACACTGTAGTTGGGAGCTTCTTTTGTAATATGAATATCGTGGGGATGAGATTCTCTCAGGGCTGCGGCAGAAATCTTCACGAATTTACCTGTCGTTTTCAGGGTCTCAATGTCCTTGGCACCACAATAACCCATACCGGAGCGAATACCTCCGATCAGCTGGAATACGGTGTCCTCTACAAGGCCCTTGTAAGCCACACGACCCTCTACACCCTCCGGAACCAGTTTCTTGGCACCGGTCTGGAAATAACGATCCTTGCT
>CAZUBP010000194.1:0-3362 GCA_964618605.1 uncultured Lachnospiraceae bacterium
TGATCTCGACGCTGGCGGTCGCATAGCCGTAGCCCGGCAGATCCACCAGATACATTTCGCCGTTGATATTGTAAAAATTGATAGTCTGGGTCTTTCCCGGTTCACCACTGGTTCTGGCCAGGGATTTCCGGTTCATCAGCGCATTGATCAGGGAGGATTTTCCTACATTGGATTTTCCGGCAAAAGCCACCTCCAGCCGCCCTGTTTTTGGCAGGGTGCTGGTCACACCGCAGACGATATCCAGAGAAACGTTCTTTATTTTCATGTATTACTCCTTAACAAAAGCCTGGGCAATTACCTCTGACATATCCGCTACAAAGCTGATCTCCATGCCATCTGTAATTTCCTTGTCCATTTCTTCCACATCCGGACGATTCTTCACCGGTACCAGAACCAGCTTCATGCCCGCCTTTTTGGCTGCCAGAAGCTTCTCCTTCAGTCCGCCGATGGGCAATACCCGTCCTCTCAGGGTCACCTCGCCGGTCATAGCCACATCTGCCCGAACCGGTGTACCTGCAAAGGCAGACAGTATAGCCGTGGACATGGTAATACCGGCGCTGGGGCCGTCCTTGGGCACAGCTCCCTCCGGAATGTGCATATGTATATCCTGTGTGGTAAAGGCATCGGCAGCAACGCCGTACTTCTCCGCTACAGAGCGAACATAGCTGATGGCGATGCGGGCAGATTCCTTCATAACATCTCCCAGATTGCCGGTGAGAATAAGCTCTCCCTTGCCCGGCATGAGATTTACCTCGATCTGCAGGGTGTCACCACCAACGCTGGTCCAGGCAAGTCCACGAACGATACCCACCTCAGGCTTTTCATTTGCCTCGTTAAAATTATATCTGGCTTTACCCAGATAGGTTTCCAGTTCATCCGCCGTAACCGTCACAGAAGCCTTTTTATCCTCAATGATGATTCTGGCTGTTTTTCTGCAGATCTCCCCGATCTTACGCTCCAGAGAACGAACACCGGCTTCCCGGGTATATCCGGAAATGATTTGAGCCATAGCATCCTCTGTGATAGCCAGCTGGCCGGATTTCAGGCCATTTTTCTTTTTCTGCTTTGGCAGCAAAAAGTCCTGGGCGATATGCATCTTTTCATTTTCCGTATAGCTGGATACCTCGATGATCTCCATACGATCCAGCAAAGGTCTGGGAATATTGGAAGCATCATTGGCCGTGGCAATAAACAGTACCTCGGACAGATCCAGAGGAAGTTCCACATAGTGATCCGAAAAATGGGCGTTCTGCTCGGAATCCAGCACCTCCAGCATGGCTGCCGCCGGATCTCCCTTGTAATTGCTGCCCATCTTATCGATCTCATCCAGCAGCATCAGGGGATTTCTCACGCCGCATTTCTGCAGGGCGGCCACAATACGTCCCGGCATGGAACCCACGTAGGTACGTCTGTGTCCCCGGATCTCCGCCTCGTCACTGACGCCGCCGAGACAGATCCGCACGTATTCCTTGTGCAGGGCATCTGCCACAGAGCGGGCGATAGAGGTTTTACCGGTTCCCGGAGGTCCTACCAGACAAAGGATGGGACTCTCCCCTTTTTTCGTCAGACGACGCACGGAAAGGAATTCCAGAATACGCTCCTTCACCTTGTCCAGTCCGTAATGGTCTCTGGCCAGAATGCGCTGAGCCCGTTTCAGACTTACCATATCCTTGGACATAGTCTCCCAGGGAATGGACAACAGGGTCTCAATATAGCCCCGTACCACCGGTCCTTCGGAAGGATTGTTGCCCAGCAGCTTCAGACGGGCGATCTCCTTTTTGATGCGGTCCTTTACCTCCTGGGAAGCCTGAAGCTCCTCCAGCTGCTTCTCATATTTATCAATATCGCTGTCCATGGTGTCCTCGCCCAGCTCCTGACGGATCACCTTCATCTGTTCCCGAAGGATATATTCGTTCTGACTCTGGTCGATATGACTTTTGAATTTCTCCGACAGCGCACTTTTGATCTGCATGACATGGGTCTCGTTCACCAGGATCTCTCCCAGCAGCTCATAACGCTCTGAAATCTTTACTGCCTCCAGAAGCTTCTGCCGCCGTTCAAAGGAAAGGGGCAGATTAACTGCGATCATGTCTATAGCCTCAGAAAGCTCCAGTGTTCCCTGGATCTGCTCGGCAATATCCCGGCTGAACTTCTTGTTTTCCTCGCAGTAGGCACCAAACATCTCCATCAGGGTCTGGCGCATAGCCTCCTTGGCATTGCCGGACACGTAAAGGTCGTTCTCGTCCTTTACCTCTTCTGTCTCAGCCTCCAGATAGGGATCCATCTTAAAGAACTGAAGCAGGCGGGCACGGTATTCCCCTTCCACCATGACCCGTACAATGCCTTTTTGCAGCTTGACGATCTGGCGAATATGGGCCACCGTTCCCATGGTGTATAGGTCAGAAAGACCCGGCTGTTCCACAACAGGGTCCTTCTGTGTAATCAAAAACAGTTTTTGTTCCCGCACCATAGCCTCTGTAACAGCTTCCACAGAACGTTTTCGGCTGATATCAAAATGAGCCGTCATCTTCGGCAGAATTGCTGTTCCTCTCAGGGCCACGGTAGGAAGTACATGTACTAGTTCATTCATCTTTTTCTCCGTCCATCAACTGGCTGCAGCTGTATCAGTTTGCGGCCGGCAAAGTTTTTTGATTTCGTTTTCCTGCATTTCTTCTGGTGTGTACCGGCTCACCCCGGGTAATAGTGGGGGCTTCCAGACCCAGAATAGATGCAGCTGTGATCTCACATTTCTGAATCGTGTCATCGGAGGGGGACTCAAACATAATATCCATCATGACTTTCTCCATAATGGAACGAAGTCCACGGGCACCGGTCTTTCTCTCCAATGCCTTTCTGGCGATCTCCACCAGGGCACTGTCCTCGAATACCAGCTCCACGCCATCCAGTTCCATCAGCTTCTGATACTGACGTACCAGAGAATTCTTCGGCTCTCTGAGGATGCGCACCAGAGCGGTTTCATCCAGAGCATCCAGCGTTACCACTACCGGCACACGGCCGATAAACTCGGGAATCAGGCCAAATTTGATGAAATCCTCCGGCATAACCTGGCGAAGCACCTCTCCCACATTCCGTTTCTCATGGGCGCGTCCCAGATCCCCGCCAAAGCCGATAGCCTTGGTGTCCTGTCTTGTCTCAATGATCTTATCCAGTCCCTCAAAGGCACCGCCGCAGATAAACAGGATATTGGTGGTATCGATCTGAAGCAGTTCCTGATGGGGATGCTTTCTTCCACCCTGAGGCGGCACGCTGGCAATGGTCCCTTCCACGATCTTTAACAGCGCCTGCTGTACGCCCTCACCGGAAACATCTCTGGTGATAGAGGCATTTTCTGATTTTCTGGT
>CAZUBP010000195.1:0-3352 GCA_964618605.1 uncultured Lachnospiraceae bacterium
GTGCGGATATTATGGAATCCTCCAAGAATGCTCTGGAGCGTATCCTGACAGCTGTGGAGAATCTGACCCATCTTAGTGAGACAGCAGCCGATGGCCTGACCGCTGAGGAGGAAAAGGCACTGGAGGAGATGAAACAGTACCGCAGCAAGTTTGAAGAGGCTATGGATGATGACCTGAATACGGCAGATGCCATTTCTGCTGTGTTTGAGCTGGTAAAATTTGCCAACACCACAGCAGGCAGTGACAGCAGCAAGACCTTCCTGGAGACAGTGAAAAAGGAGATCCAGGAGCTTTGCGATATCCTGGGTATTCTTACCGAGAAGGAAAAGGATGATCTGGAGGCTGAAGTAGAGGCCCTTATTGAAGAGCGTCAGGCAGCCAGAAAGGCTAAAGATTTCGCCAAGGCAGATGAGATCCGTGACAAGCTGCTGGCAATGGGCATTCAGCTGAAGGATACCCGTGAGGGCGTACAATGGAAGAGAATTTAACTGTATTACGAGAGGCTGCCGGGGAGACCCGGGGAGATGTGCGGGGGTATTCACCCCTGACACTGGCCTATATAGGGGATGCTGTTTACGAACTGATGATCCGCACCCGGGTGGTAACCAAAGCCAATGCTCCGGTGAACAAGCTGAACAAAAAGGCCAGCGAGCTGGCCAAGGCTTCTGCCCAGTCAGCTATGGCGGAGGCTCTTCAGGACAGCTTTACCCAGGAGGAGCTGGCAGTGTACAGAAGGGGCAGAAACGCCCATTCCTACACGAAAGCGAAAAATGCAACCACCGGAGACTATCGCCGGGCCACCGGCTTTGAGGCGGTGTTCGGTTATCTCTACCTGAAGGGAGAGCTACAGCGGGTGGAGGAGCTGTTTGGTCTGGCTATGGCCAGCCGGGAGCAGGAAGGCTAGTCTACCCCAGACAGGAAGGAACAAAAGTATGGAAGAACAGAGACTGACAGAAAACCATATTGAAGGCAGAAATGCTGTGCTGGAGGCTTTTCGTTCCGGCAAAACCATAGATAAACTGTATGTGCAGAAGGGGCTCAAGGACGGCCCCATCCAGTCCATTCTCCGGGCAGCCAACAAGACGGATGCCATGGTTAAGCTGGTGGAGAAGGAACGGCTGGATCAGATGTCCGAGACAGGCAAACACCAGGGTGTGATCGCTGTGGCTGCTTCCTACACCTATGCCCAGGTGGAGGATATTTTGCAGAAGGCCAGAGATAAGGGGGAGGATCCCTTTATCCTGCTGCTGGACGGCATTGAGGATCCCCACAATCTGGGAGCTATTATCCGTACTGCCAATCTGGCGGGTGCCCATGGGGTGATCATTCCCAGAAACAGAGCTGCAGGCCTGACGGCTGTGGTAGCCAGAACCTCCGCCGGTGCCCTGAACTACACCCCTGTAGCCAAGGTAACCAATCTGAAGCAGACCATAGAGAAGCTGAAGGAGGAGGGCCTTTGGTTTGCCTGTGCAGCCATGGACGGCGAAGTGATGTACCGGCAGAATCTGAAGGGACCCCTGGGACTGGTGATCGGCAATGAAGGCAACGGCGTCAGCCGTCTGGTACGGGAAGCCTGCGATTTCACCGTATCTATTCCCATGAAGGGGGATATCGATTCCCTGAATGCTTCTGTGGCAGCCGGTGTACTGGCTTTTGAAGTGGTGAGACAGAGAGGATAGGCTATGCAGTTTGAGGACTACACAGACGAAGAGCTGATCGCCCGCTATCGGGAGTGCCGGGATCCGGATATTGTGGATCATCTGCTGGTGAAATACAAGCCCCTGGTGATCTCCAAGACCAGGATGCTGTTTCTCACCGGCGGTGAGCACGATGATCTGCTCCAGGAAGGGATGCTGGGCCTGTTTAAGGCGGTGCGGGATTATCGCCCGGAGGCTGCTGCTTCCTTTGCTACCTTTGCAGGTATATGCGTGGAGCGGAATATTTATCAGGCCATTGAGAAGGCCCAGAGATTGAAGAACAAGCCCCTGAATGAGGCGGTATCCATGAGCGAGATGGAGGATCAGGCCTCGGGAAAGGATATGCACCGGGATCCGGCGGAGATCATGATCGGTGAGGAAAATGCCGGTGTGCTGCGTAAGGAGATTTCCCGCTGCCTAAGCAAGCTGGAAAACAGGGTGCTGGATCTTTTCCTGGAGGGAAAGGATTACCGGGAGATCGCCCAGCTGCTGGATCGCTCCCCCAAGTCCATAGACAATGCCCTTCAGCGTATCCGGGGAAAGGTGAGACATCTGGTAAGCGGCAATCCGGACATGTAGTTTTGCAAATTGTATATGCTTTTACAAAAATTTAAAAATGTCCTTGACAAATCCATTGACCTCTGATAGAATCTTAAAACGTAGCAGGCAGTGCTACATAAACTCAATCAAAGAAAACGTATTTATGCTGCCTTGGCTCAGCTGGTAGAGCGTCGCCTTGGTAAGGCGGAGGTCGGCAGTTCAAATCTGCTAGGCAGCTTTTTTCACAGATACGCTTCGTTGATTGAGTTTTTTCTTTGCATAAGAGAAAAAATATGATAGAATGAGACGGCATATGAGAGAGAAAGCGGCGGCAGCCGCATTGTTTTAAATAGAGGAGAGCATTATGGAGAATGAAACCGTATCCAAGAATTTTATTGAGCAGATCATTGAGAATGATCTGGCAGAGGGAAAATATGAGACGATCTGTACCCGTTTTCCCCCGGAACCCAATGGCTATCTGCATATCGGCCATGCCAAATCCATTCTGTTAAACTACGGACTGGCACAGAAATACCATGGCCGTTTTAATATGCGTTTTGACGATACCAACCCCACCAAGGAAAAGGTGGAGTTCGTGGAATCCATCCAGAAGGATATTGCCTGGCTGGGTGCCGACTGGGAGGACAGACTGTATTTCGCATCCGATTATTTCCCCCAGATGTATGAGGCAGCCGTAAAGCTGATCAAAAAGGGCAAGGCCTTTGTATGTGATCTGACAGCAGAGGAGATCCGGGAATACCGTGGTACCCTTACTGAGCCGGGAAAGAACAGTCCCTATCGTGACCGCAGCATCGAGGAAAACCTGCAGCTCTTCGAGGAGATGAAGGACGGCAAATACGCCGATGGTGAGAAGGTGCTTCGTGCCAAGATCGATATGGCTTCTCCCAATATCAATATGCGTGATCCGGTTATCTACCGTGTGGCCCATATGACTCACCACAGAACCGGAGACACCTGGTGCATCTATCCCATGTACGATTTCGCTCATCCCATTGAGGATGCTATCGAAGGGGTTACCCATTCCATCTGTACGCTGGAGTTTGAGGATCACCGTCCCCTGTATGACTGGGTAGTGACGGAGCTGGAATATCCCA
>CAZUBP010000196.1:0-3350 GCA_964618605.1 uncultured Lachnospiraceae bacterium
GACCAAGCGGTATATCAAGCATCCCCTGGAAGTGGTTTCCGTGGGGGATGTAGTGGAGGTTAAGGTGATCTCTGTGGACGTAGCCAAAAAGAGAATCGGCCTTTCCATGATCCTGTAGAAAAGGGGTTGCAGTATATTAACCGCTGTGATATAGTGGGGGAGTAAAAATGAACAAAGGAATCTTCGGGGCGGGGCGCAATTCCCCACCGGCGGTATAGTCCGCGACCTGCAAACAGCAGCTGAACCGGTGTAATTCCGGTACCGACAGTATAGTCTGGATGAGAGAAGAAAATGAGAACAGTCGATCGGCTGTCTGTACGTCCCGTTTATGGTATGTACAGACAGCTTTTTTGTTCCCATGTTTTCCAGGAGGATTCCGGAAACAGGAGGAAAAGAAAAATGAGAAACCCAAGAACCAGTGCCAGAACCATCGCCATGACAGGAATGCTGTCAGCCATCGCCTTTATCCTGATGTATCTTCAGTTTAATGTGCCCCTGATGCCCAGCTTTATTTCCATGGATCTGTCGGAGCTTCCGGCTCTTATCGGCGCCTTTGCCATGGGTCCCGTAGAGGGCGTAGTGATCTGTCTGGTAAAGAATCTGCTGCATCTGATGCGTACCTCCACCGGCGGTGTAGGTGAGCTGTCCAACTTTATTCTGGGCGCTATTTTCGTATTTACAGCAGGCATGATCTATAAGAAAAACAAGACCAAAAAGAGCGCTTTGATCGGTTCCCTCGTGGGTGCTGTTGTTATGGCTGTGGGGAGCGTGATCACCAACTACTTTATTGTATACCCGGTATACACCAATTTCATGCCCATGGAAGCTATTATTGCTGCTTATCAGGCTATCAATCCCAATGTAAATACATTGCTGGAGTGCCTGGTGATCTTTAACTTGCCCTTTACCTTTATCAAGGGTATGATCAGTGTAGTGATTACACTTCTGGTGTACAAGCGGCTGTCCCCGGTGATCAAGGGCACACAGCATCTTTCATAACAAAGGAGCAAAACAAAATGGAACGCATCAGCAAGATCAGAAAATGCACCCAGAACCCCTATTTGAACTACTATGAACTGGACGTGGTTCACAAGGGTGGTGAGGCAGGACGGTATTTTATGGCTTCCCGGGCAAAACGGGAAGAGGAAATGACCCTGCATACGGGGCAGGTAAAGGCTGACGGCGTAGCCATATATGCTCTGTACGGAGAAAAGCAGGATCGTGTGGTACTGGTTCGCCAGTATCGCTATCCCCTGGGGGATTATGTGTACGAGTTTCCTGCCGGTCTGGTGGAGAAGGGAGAGGATTTCCATGGAGCTGCCGTTCGGGAGCTAAAGGAGGAGACGGGACTTACCCTGCATCCCCTTCAGGTGGATCCGATATATGAGAAGCCCTACTTTACCAGCGTGGGTATGACCGATGAAAGCTGTGCCACGGTGTACGGCTATGCCGACGGGGAAATATCCAAAACGCTGCAGGAAACAGGAGAAGATATAGAGATCGTACTGGCAGACCGACAGGAGGTTCGCCGAATACTTCGAGAGGAAAAAACAGCCCTGTTGTGTTCCTATATGCTGCTGCATTTTCTTCATGACGAAGAACCCTTCGCCTTTTTGCAGGAAAAATAATATATGGTATAGAAAAAAGTGATACGGCCTGCCGTGTCACTTTTTTCGCTTTGAGAAGAGAAAAGATACATATACTGTAGAAAGTAAAAGGCGGGAAAATAAGAAAATGGAAAATCAGAAGCTGGAGAATCAGCTGCAGCTGGCCCTGGCGCTGCCGGAGAGTGTGCGCCGGGAAACCATGGATCTGGATGTGGGATATGACACCGAGACAGAGCGTTGGACTCTGCTGGTTCGCTATACAGGGGATATTATGGCGGCGGAAACCCGGGATATCCGGATCACACCTCTGATCGGGGGATATGGAGTGGTGGTACTTCCCCAGGAGGAGATCGAAGCTTTTGCGGCCCTGCCCCAGGTGATCTACGTGGAAAAACCGGTGAGGCTGAACTTTGAGGTGCAAAAGGGAAAACTGGCCTCTTGCTTCACGCCGGTGCAGACAGCCCCCCTCTCTCTTACGGGAGAGGGGGTCCTTATAGGTATTGTGGATTCCGGAATAGACATTTTCCATCAGGATTTTCGCAACGAGGATGGCAGTACCCGCATTTTGGCGCTGTGGGATCAGACAGCTCAGGGGGAACCGCCTCAGGGGTATCACAGAGGACGATTGTATACCCGGGAAGAGATCAATGATTTACTGAAAGGCCCTTACAAGAGTTTGGATACCAGCGGCCACGGGACGGCAGTGGCGGGTATTGCCGCAGGCGGTGGACAGGAGGATGTACGATATCGGGGTGCCGCCTGGAACAGCCGGTTATTGGTGGTGCGCCTGGGGGAACCGGGGGAGCGCTCCTTCCCCCGCACCTCAGAGCTGATGACGGGGGTGGATTTTATTATAAAAAAAGCGGTGGAGCTGGGGAAACCGGTGGCTGTAAATATCAGCTTCGGCAGCAATTTCGGCTCCCATGACGGGGACTCCCTGCTATCCACCTATCTGGATGCAGCAGCGGTTTACGGGAAAAATGTGATCTGCATCGGTATGGGGAATGAGGGAAATACAGATCGCCATGTGGGAGGCGCATGGGAGGAAGGCCGACTTTCCGTGACAGAGCTTTCGGTACAGGGGTTCCAGACCTCCTTTCCTGTGCAGCTGTATTTCCGGTATGAGGATCAGGTGGATTTTCTGCTGCTGCATCCTGACGGGCAGCGATATGGGGCTATAAATGCCCGGACCGGTATGCAGAAAATCCGGCTGGGAAATACCCTGGTCTATCTGTATTATACGGAACCCACACCCTACAGCAAAAAGCAGGAGCTGTATCTGGAATTTGTTCCGGTGAACAATTACGTAGACAGCGGTATATGGCGCATTGTGGCCAGCCCCCGGCAGATCGTCACAGGCGCCTATGATTTCTGGCTGCCCTCAGGTCAGGGAGTGGAGGCGGGCACCCGTTTCCTGTCCGCGGATCCCAATCGCAGTTTTACGGAACCGGCAGGCACATCAAAAGCTATCGGTGTGGCTGCCTACGACACCGCTTCCCAGGCCTACGTCCCCTTCTCCGGACGGGGCTTTCCCGGTGCACCGGGGGACATTCAGCCGGTAATAGCTGCTCCGGGGGTCAATATTACCACGGCCCGGGCAGGAGGCGGCTATACCCTTGTCACCGGCACCTCCTTTGCCACTCCCTTCGTTACCGGTGCCAGCGCCCTGCTTATGGAATGGGGCATCGTCAGAGGAAACGATCCCTACCTGTACGGGGAAAAAGTGAAAGCCAGTCTGCAGCG
>CAZUBP010000197.1:0-3303 GCA_964618605.1 uncultured Lachnospiraceae bacterium
GTGGCAGGGGAAGCCAGGAAGATCTCTACCTTGGAGGTTCCCATGCGGCCCAGGAAATTGCGGTTGTTGGTGGCAACGACACGCTCACCGTCGGAAAGAATGCCGCCGGTACGGCCACAGCAGAGTCCACAGCCGGGATGGGTGATGATGGCACCGGCATCGGAAAGGATCTCCAGTGTGCCGTCAGCCAGAGCCTGGCGGTAGATCTTGCGGCTGGCGGGAGTGACGATCAGCTTCACAAAGGGAGCCACTTTTTTGCCTTTCAGGATAGAAGCGGCTTTTTGCAGATCCTCCAGACGGCCGTTGGTACAGGAACCGATGAAAACCTGATCGATCTTGGTGCCGGCAAGTTCCTTAACCGGGCGGATATTGTCCACCTGAGAGGGACAGGCCAGTACAGGCACCAGATCCTCTGCCTGGTAGGTCAGCTCACGAACATAGGTGGCGTCCGGATCTCCAACCAGAGATTTCTGGAAATCATTCAGCTCGATCTCGCAGTATTCTGCGGTTTTTTCATCGGGAGTAAACAGAGCACATTTGGCACCGGCTTCGATGGCCATATTGGCCATGGTCATACGGCTGGCCACGGACATATTTTTCACGGTATCACCGGTGAATTCCAGCGCCTGATAGGTGGCACCGTCAGCCCGCAGATCGCCGATGAGACGAAGAATAATATCTTTGGAGGTAACATTGGCAGGCAGGGTACCCTGGATAGTGACCTTGATGGTCTGGGGTACACGCACCCACAGCTGGCCTGTACCCAGGATGGAAGCCATCTCGGTATAGCCGATACCGGAGGAAAAAGCGCCAACGCAACCGTAGGTGGTGGTATGGCTGTCTGTGCCGAATACTACATCACCGGGCTTAACGTAGCCGGCCTCGGTCATCAGCTGGTGACAGATACCGTCGCTGCGGTGGATATTTTTCATACCGTATTTCTCCACGAAGGCATTGCCTACACGGAAATGGCGGGTATCATCCACCTGACTGGCGGGAACAAGATGATCGTAGATCAGCACCACTTTGTCCGGATCCCAGAGTTTGGAAAAGCCCATTTCCTCAAACTTCTCGGCTACAAAGGGGATGAAAATGTCGTGGATCATAACTCGATCCACATTTGTGGTAACAATATCGCCGGGCTTAATATCAGCCACACCGGTATTGTGCTTTAATATTTTTTCAATAATCGTGTAGCCCATGATTTAATCCTCCAGTCCATTTCTCTTGCGCATGGCTTTTACCAGCCCTCCGGCATTTAAAATCTCCAGCAGATTGTCCGGCAGGGAAGCGATGGTAAAATCCTGTCCCTTCAGGCTGATCTTTTCCCCTACGGTGATCTCCAGGGTATCTCCTTCTGTTACTGCGTCCTGCAGACCGTCATTTTCGATCAGCAGCAGACCGTTGTTGATGGAATTTCTGAAAAAGATCCGGGCAAAGGATTTGGCAATAACAGCCTTGACGCCCAAGGCCTTGATGATCTCCGGGGCCTGTTCCCGGGAAGAGCCGCAGCCGAAGTTTTTACCGGCTACGATCACGTCTCCCGGCTGAATCTGCCCTGCCAGCTCCGGACGAAGGGGGGAGAAGGCGTAGGGGGTCATATCCTGTACGGTTTTTAAAGCCAGATATTCGGTGGGGATGATGATATCGGTATCAATATCGTCTCCCAGAACCCATACTCTGGCGGAAAATGTTTCGCTCATAATGGTCTCCTTACTTTATCATATCTGCGGTAGTGATCTCTCCGGCAATAGCGGAGGCAGTAACGGTAGCAGCGCTGGCCAGGTAGACAAAGGAATCTCTGTGACCGGCACGACCCTTGAAATTACGGGTTCCGGTACTGATGAGAGTCTCGCCCTCGCCGATAACGCCCTGACAGGAGCCCCAGCATACACTGCAGTTGGGGTTCATAACGATGGCACCGGCTTCCATAAAGATATCCAGAAGCCCTTCCTCAGCAGCCTGTTTATAGATGGAACGGCTGGCGGGAACCACCAGGAAACGAACCAGGGGATGCACCTTGCGGCCCTTGATGATCTCAGCACCTACCCGCAGATCCTCGATACGGCCATTGTTGCAGGAACCTAAAAATGCCTCGTCAATATGTACGCCAAGAGATTCCTTGGCAGGAACTACATTGTCCACAAAATGGGGTTTGGCCACGATGGGCTGGATCTCGGAAAGATCAATATCGTATACGGCAGCAAAATGAGCGTCAGCATCGCTGGTAAACAGTGCCTTGGGCTCCCGGCCGTGTTCCTTCAAATAAGAAAGGGCAATGTCATCCACTTCCATAAGAGCTGTTTTGGCACCGGCCTCCACGCAAAGATTGCAGACGGAGATACGGTCGCTCATGGTCAGGGTCTTTAAACCTTCACCGGCAAATTCCATAGCCTTGTAATTGGCGCCGTTGGCACCGATGCGGCCGATAATGGTGAGAATAAGATCTCTGGCGTACACACCCTCCGGCAGCTTTCCGGTGAGATTAAAACGAAGTGTCTCAGGTACAAGCAGCCAGGAGGTGCCGGTAACCATGGCGTAAAGGTAATCGGTACAGCCTACGCCGGTACCGAAGGCTCCCAGAGCACCGTAAGCACAGGTATGGCTGTCAGCACCAAAGATCAGTTCGCCGGGGCGCACATGATTTTCCATCATTACCTGATGGCAGACGCCCTCGCCTTCGTAGAAGGTGATACCGTTTTCCCGGGCAAAATCCCGCATTTTCTTGTGGGAAGCAGCAGTCTTGGGAGAATCGGAAGGAATATTGTGATCCACGATCCAGACTAATTTATCCTTGTCCTTGATGTGGGGATGTTTCAGTTTGTTATACATATCGATGGTCAGATGTGTGGTGCCATCGTTGCTCATCAGCTTGTCCAGCTCTACGGTATGGATGTCTCCGGCTTTGGCGGTATCCACGCCCGCTGCACAGGCAATGATTTTTTCGGCCATTGTCATACCCATAGCTTAGTCCTCCTTATTTAATGATGCGATCAGGCCGCCCTGATCCAGAATGCTCTGCATTTTGGCAGGAAGCTTTGTGCAGGTGAAGGTCCGGCCGCCGCTGGTGATGGTGCCGGCTTCCAGATTCAGCTCCATATCGTCGCCGTCGGCAACATTGTCATACAGATCCTTGCAAACGATAACCGGCAGGCCGATATTGATGGCATTTCTGTAAAAGATCCGGGCAAAGGATTTAGCAATAACAGCCTTGATGCCCAGGGCCTTCAATACAGCCGGAGCCTGTTTCCGGGAGAAACCGCAGCCAAAGTTTTCACAGGCTACTACATAGTCGCCGGGTTT
>CAZUBP010000198.1:0-3296 GCA_964618605.1 uncultured Lachnospiraceae bacterium
ATCCAGCGTGTCCTCATCCTGATGCAGATGGGTGCAGCCGCATTTCGGGCATTTCTCCGGCATACCGGACTGTACTACGATCTCACCGCATTCATCACAGTAATAGGCGGGAATCCGATGCCCCCACCACAGCTGACGGGAAATACACCAGTCACGGATATTCTCCAGCCAGTGAATATAGGTCTTTTCAAAGCTCTCGGGAACAAAGTTCAGGTCCTCTGTTTTGATCACCTCCAGAGCAGCTTCGCCCATTTCCTTCATGCGAACAAACCACTGGGGCTTGATCATGGGCTCTACGGTCGTGTGGCAGCGGTCATGGGTACCTACGTTGTGCACATGCTCCTCGATGCGCACCAGGAGTCCCTGTGCCTCCAGATCAGCTACCATAGCCTTTCTGGCTTCGTAGCGATCCATACCGGCATACTTGCCACCCAGGGCATTGATGGTACCGTCATCGTTTAAGATATTGATCTCTTCCAGGTTGTGGCGTTTGCCCACCTCAAAATCGTTGGGGTCGTGTGCCGGAGTGATCTTTACGCAGCCGGTACCGAACTCCTTATCTACATATTCATCTGCGATCACAGGGATCTCTCTGTCTGTCAGGGGCAGCTTCAGCATCTTGCCGATCAGATCCTGATAACGCTCATCCTCGGGATTTACAGCTACAGCGGTATCACCCAGCAGAGTCTCGGGACGGGTTGTAGCGATCTCCACGAAACGGCCTTCCTCCCCTACAATGGGGTAATTGATATGCCAGAAATGGCCGGTCTGCTCCTCATGCTCTACCTCAGCATCGGAAATGGAGGTCTGGCATACAGGGCAC
Organism: uncultured Lachnospiraceae bacterium; assembly: GCA_964618605.1. Classification (GTDB taxonomy): domain Bacteria; phylum Bacillota; class Clostridia; order Lachnospirales; family Lachnospiraceae; genus UBA11957. Next base: position 824 of record CAZUBP010000198.1, read on the forward strand.
CAGTTGATGATACGAGAACCCTTGTAGATGTAGCCTTTCTTGTACAGCTTAGCGAAAACTTCCTCTACAGCCTTGGAACAGCCCTCGTCCATGGTAAACCGTTCTCTCTCCCAGTCAGCGGAGGAACCCAGCTTCTTTAACTGATTGATGATCTTGTTGCCGTATTCGTCCTTCCACTCCCAGCAGTATTCCAGGAATTTCTCACGACCGATATCGTTTTTGTCGATACCCATCTTTTTCAGCTTGTCGATAACCTTAACCTCTGTGGCGATAGCCGCATGGTCTGTACCCGGCTGCCAGAGAGCCTCATAGCCCTGCATACGTTTAAAACGAATGAGAATATCCTGCATGGTGTTGTCCAGGGCATGGCCCATATGCAGCTGTCCCGTTACATTGGGCGGGGGCATAACGATAGTAAAAGGTTTTTTGTCCGGGTTTACTTTAGCGTGGAAATATCCACCCTTCACCCATTTGTCATACAGCCGTTCCTCGATACCCTTGGGATCGTAGGTCTTTGCCAGTTCTTTGCTCATGGTAAATCTCCTTATCTTATAAAACTTTCCATACTTTTCACGCAGGCTAAGCAATAAAAAAGCCCTCTGCTGTTTCCAGCAAAGGGCGAATCTTAACCGCGGTACCACCTTTGTTCGATGTGTCACACATCCTCTTTCATCCGTTAACGGGGATGGGGCGTGTCCGCCTACATAGCTTCAGCAGACCGGTTCAAAAGCTACCTTCCGTATCTCCTCTCCCGGGAATCCTCTCAGCCTGTGAAATTCCCTCTCTGGCGGCGGTGGATGCGTACTCCTCTTTATCCTCACCTTTTCATTTCGTAACTCCTATCATAAACGCTTCGGCCGTCCTTTGTCAATGGCGTATTTGTGCTTTTGCCCCTCTGCTTTCGGGAAAAATCTCCCCTGAAACGAAAAAAACAGCTTCCCACGGAAACTGTCTCAGGTCTTTCGTTAATTGGAGGACGTCTACTCCGGCTGCAACCATGTAGAGGAAGTGTCATCACTTTTATTGCGGAGGAAAAATGATGATCTTACAATTGCTCCGGAGTATCCACCCAGCCGTTTAATCTCTTATTCCCTATTCGAGGCTATTGGCCAAGTGAATATCACATGCATGATATCCCATAAAAAAATGTCTGCTCAAAGTAAGCAGACACCTAAGACGACCCCTGGGGGATCGAATAGCTGTTCAACTTTCTTCGGAAGTCTCAACCTCACTACACAAGCAGGTTTCCTGACTTACAGATCAACGCTCGGCTCTCCTTCTCATATGCTGAGGACATACAATGGATCTTTGAACCTCACTCCCTGCTTACAGTGACCGGATCGCTCAGGACTCACACCTGATTCCCTCTTTCAACTGGCATACACCAGAAGCACTTGCATAGGCAATATGGAATAATACAAGATCATAATAACATTCTCAATTTCCCTTGTCAATGTTATACTGAAGAAAATAGCTTTTTAAGGGAGTGTATTTATGTCGAATGTATCCTGCCTGTTTCTCGGCGACAGTATCACCGATGCCGGGCATCTGTGGGAAGCAGATGACCGGATGCTTGGACATGGTTTTGTCCGTATCATCAGCCAGTCCCCCGCCTTTTCCCAGGCTCGTCTGGTAAACCGGGGACAGGATGGCTTCACCAGCGCCGATCTTTTGCGTCTGGTGAAAGGCTGTCGGGATCTGGATGGCTATGACTGTATCACGGTGCTGATCGGGGTAAACGATCTGTCTGTGGCCCAGTATGCCAATCCCCAGTGGGTTCCCGAGGTTTTCTCTCGAAATATTTCCGATGTATTGGCTCACCTGCGTCAGTTTCACACCGGACGTCTTTTGGTGCTGGAGCCTTTTCTGTTCGTTCCTCCGGCGGAGCACCTTCATCTCATGCCGAAGCTTTCCCTTGAGAGGGAAATTCTGCGCAGTGCCGCCCGGGACTATGCCGGGGAGTATCTTCCCCTGCAGGAAGCGCTGAACCATGCCGTCCTGCAGCAGGGCACCGACGCCATCACTACAGACGGCATTCATCTTACCCCGGAGGGGAATCGTATCCTGGCCCGGCAATGGCTGGACCATATGGGCTAATGCTGCTGTTCTCCGGCCCTTTTTTCTTCCTTTTTCCGTCGGGTCACCAGACCGCCGATACGGCCTGTCTCCTTGGCGGAAAGGGTTTTCCAGCCCTCCTCCAGCACCCGGTCCAGCAGGCCCAGCTCCTCTGCCACCTCGTATTTCATTCTTTCTTCTCTTGTCAGTTCCGCAAGATCCGGCGTCTTTTTCTGTTTGCTCATCCTGCATTCCTCCTCACATATAACTTCTGTGGGGAGTATGCCCGAATTTTTCCAACCTATACAGCGAACGCTACAAATGCAAAAGTCGGTAGATGAACGTATAGCTATGGCTTGCCGACTGACCTGTAGCATAGAGCTGCTCATTCCGTTGCAATAACCGCTCCGATGAGCCC
>CAZUBP010000199.1:0-3255 GCA_964618605.1 uncultured Lachnospiraceae bacterium
TATTGGGCTATCGCCAAGCGGTAAGGCACAGGACTTTGACTCCTGCATTCGTTGGTTCGAATCCAACTAGCCCAGTTTTTACTGGGGCGATGCAAGTGCCCAAGGAAAACACTCGAAAGAGTGTTTTTTTTATTGTTCTGAAAATGAATATTTGTGAAAAATGGGGAAAAAACTGTTTTTTTGCGGCGGCTGTGTTACCATAGCAGCAAAGACTGGGAGGTAATGGCTATGGAAGAAAAAAGAAAAATTCTTGTTGCGGATGATGACGCCTCTATCCTGGAAGTCATCAAGATCATGCTGGAGGGAGAGAGCTACGAGGTGGAGACGGTGAACAATGGCCGGGAAGCCGTGGAACGGCTGGATGATTCCTACGGCCTGGTGATCCTGGATGTGATGATGCCGGAATGCTCCGGAATCACAGCCTGCAGCGAGATCCGCAAAAAATCCATGGTGCCCATTCTGTTCCTTACGGCAAAGTCTACAGATGCAGATAAAATAGCCGGATTTACCGCAGGAGGAGATGATTACCTGGTGAAACCCTTTTCCTATGCGGAGCTGCTATCCCGGGTAAAGGCGTTGATCCGCCGGTATTACGCTTATAATCATCAGGCACCGGAGGGTGCATCTGCCCCCAATCTGATTACTATTAGAGATCTGGTGATCGACAAGGACAAAAGCAGCGTGTATCTGAAGGGAAAAGAGGTTCTTTTTACAGATACGGAGTATCAGATCCTGTGTCTCCTGGCAGAAAACCGTAAGAAGGTATTCAGCGTGCAGATGATTTATGAGTCGGTGTGGAAGGAAACCTATTATATCGCCTCCAATAACACGGTGACGGTGCATATTCGGAATATCCGGAAAAAGATAGAGGGAGATGTGCAGAAACCGGAATATATCAAGACAGTATGGGGAAGGGGCTACAGGATTGAATAGAAAGAGAAGATTTGCCAGACTTCGTCTGGAAATACTGGCAGCGGCTGTGATATCTTTGGTGTTTGCCTTTGCCCTACAGCAGGCCGGTTATTATCTGGGCGTTATCTGGGTGGATCATATAACGGTGTCTGAAAATTATATGGGGCGTCATGCCCAGGAAATGATCGACAGCCTTCAGACCTACATAGATAAATATAAGCTTACGGAAGCGGATGAAAATGCCATAATCGCCTGGCAGAAACGGGAAAGAGTATCCTTTTCTACTTATGATGAAGAGAAGGGAGAGATCACCTATTTTTATTCCTTTTCTGATGAGAGCCCTCTGAGGGTGGCGGTGGATGATAGCGATGTTCAGCTGGCGAAGGAAAATGCCGACGCCTACAGTACCCTGACCTTTGCCGATGGCAGCCAGCGGGAAATCCTCATGGCCTACGACCGTATTTACGAGTTTTACAATATAGCCTACCTGAGCAGTCTGGTGCTTGCCGCTGTGGGCTATGTGATCATGCTGTATCTCTTTATTAATCGCAAAATTGCCTATCTGAAGCTTTTGTCCGATGAGGTGAAAATACTGGAAGGGGGCAGCCTGGACTATGCCATTACCATCAAGGGTAAGGATGAGATCGCAGATCTGGCCCGGGGACTTAACAGTATGCGCCAGGCTATTTTGACCAGAGAGGCGGAGGAACGGCAAAATGTGAAACGCAACCGGGATCTGGTAACGGCCCTGTCCCACGATATCCGTACACCCATGACGTCGCTGATCGGCTATCTGGAGATCCTGAAGATGCACAGATATCAGACGGAGGAGCAGGAAAAACGGTATCTGGAAAGCGCTCATCAAAAGGCCTTTCAGCTGAAAGAGATGACGGATACCCTCTTTGAATATTCCCTGGTTTCCGGAAAGACCGAGGAAAACTACCATATGCAGACCGTAGCCGTGGCAGACTTTGTTATGAGCATTGAGGAGACCCAGATCGCAGATCTGATATCTGACGGCTGGCAGGTGAGAAAAGAGATGCGGCCGGAGGATCAGATCGGCTTTATACGGATCGATACGGATTTTTACTGCCGTATTCTGGATAATCTGGTGTCCAATATACGGAAATATGCAGACAAGGAGCAGGAGCTGGTGTTTGCTTCCGGTATTCAGGATAAATGCTTTTTCCTGAAGGTGACTAACCGGGTGCTCCAGGGAAAGGTGCTGGAGGGCAGCACCGGTGTGGGCCTGAAAACCTGCCAGAAGATCATGGCGGATATGCAGGGCTCTCTGGAGGTGAAGCAGGAGGGTACGATATTTGAAATCACCCTGCAGCAGCCCCTGGTATGGAGTGCGTAAATTCCTTGACAGAGAAATGGCAGGGAGTTTATAATAAGCGTGGCCTGAGGGTCGGTGCAACAATGTGCACAAGCGGAATTGATGGAATTGGCAGACATGCAAGATTTAGGTTCTTGTGACGAGAGTCGTGTGGGTTCAAGTCCCACATTCCGCAGTATATGCAAAGGAAAGCCATCTGTGTGTGAACAGGTGGCTTTTGTCTTGAAAAAAAGTGCTGTATAGTGTATGATGAATCATAAGTATAGAGTTGTTTCACGTCGTTTTATATATCCCCAACAGAGGTAACCAAATATTGATGAGAGAAAAGTATGAATCTTTGCCGGCAAGTGTCCTGCGGGATCTGGCAAAGCACAGAGGCTTAAAAGGTATTTCTGCGCTTCGGAAGGAGCAGCTGATCGAAAAAATGCTGGAGGCCGATGCAAAAGAGAAGGAACAGACCGCTGCTGCGCCGGCGGCTGAGGTAAAGCCCATAGCGGCAGTGAAGGAGGAGACTCCCCGGGAGCAGAGAACAGAGCACAGAGCTGAGTCCACGGAGGATGTTCGCACCGAGCATAAGCAGTTGGACAGCGGTCAGGCGGCAGAGGGCATTCTGGAGGTTGTACAGGATGGCGGCTTCGGGTTTATCCGGTCCGACAATTTCATGCCGGGAGACAACGACGTCTATGTATCCCCCTCTCAGATCCGCCGTTTTAATATGAAAACAGGAGATATCGTCAGGGGAAATACCCGCATCAAGAGCCCGGGGGAAAAGTATTCAGCCCTGCTCTATGTGACAGCTATTAACGGCATGTCTCCCAATGAAAATACACGAAAATGCAATTTTGAGGATATGACACCCATATTCCCCAACGAGAGAATGCGTTTGGAGCGTCCCGGCGGCAGCATGGCCATGCGGATCATGGATCTCATCAGCCCTGTGGGTAAGGGAAAGCGTGGTATGATCGTATCTCCTCCGAAAGCAGGTAAAACTACCTTACTAAAAG
>CAZUBP010000200.1:0-3183 GCA_964618605.1 uncultured Lachnospiraceae bacterium
ACGTAATTCATGCCGGATTTTGCCGCCATCTGGCTTTGCACCTGTTTTTTGGGCATATGGTAGGTCTTGCCGTCCTTGATGAAATAGGTGCCGGTTTCAATAAAGCAGAAGGTGATGTCCCTGGCCACACATTCTGCCTGAAGGGCCTTTACCCAGTCAAAATCACAGGGTCTGGCACCGTCATAATTTTCCCCGCCGCAGATGACCTGCTCGATCTGTCCATCTGCCAGATACTGGGCTATGGAAACGGGACCGATAAAGGGAGCGCACATAATACCCTTATGCTTGAAGGGAAGAGAGAGGAGCAGAGGGATCCGTTCGTCTGCCCGCCGCTGATTTTCACAGGTCACATTGAGCATGACATGATCCCAGCCCTCGCCCCAGTCCGGGGGCAGGCACTCCAGAACCCGCTGGGGACGTTTGGTCAGCAGGAAAAATTTCACATCCGGCCGCTGGCGTATCATATCCCAGGCTTCCTCCCGCCAGGGATCGGCTTCCTTCAGGAAAAAATCGGAATTCATGCAGACCCGGATCATTTCACCGCTTTTGATCTTGTAGGTGCCCTTGCGGTCAACCTGCAGAGGATAGTCAAAGCGGCTGCTGGTGCGGCGAATCTCCCGGCCGTCCCGATTGACCAGGTGGTCGAGAAAATACATAAAACAATGGTCACAGCCCTCGCTGCATTTGATACAGCCGTGCCAGGGATTCCAGATATCGTGCATGAGTTATCTCCTTGTAGCAGAATTAGTATATGGTGTAAGTATACTGCAAAACAGAAAAAAGGAAAGGATAATTTGCAAAGGGAAGGAAAAAGACGGTTGACAGATACCTGATTTTTGTATACTATGAAGTAGACGCAATGCGTTTTCTTTAGAGAGGAGAGAACTATGTCCAGAGGAAAAGAAGTGAGACAGCTGCGGGAAGAGCTGGGAATGAATCGAGTACAGTTTTGTGAGTATTATGGGATTCCTTATCGCACGGTACAGGACTGGGAGGCAGAGAAGCGGGAGCTGCCGGACTACCTTCTGCGTCTGATGCGCTACAAGGCCGAAATGGAAAAGCTGCAGAAATAAAAAAGCTTTCGCCGGATATCCCATGAAGGATGTCTGGCAAAAGCTTTTTGCTGAAACCGCCGGGTATGATATCCGGTAGTTAGGCCTGCTCTCTGAGCAGCAGTTTCAGATCTGTAATCTTATAGAGAACGGGATACAGAATCAGGGAAATGATCAGACCGCTGACACCCTGAATGATGTTGGCAGGGATGCTGGCGGCAGCACCAAGACCGTACATAAAGTATTCGCATACGAAGTATCCGCCGGCTACCAGCACGATATCGATGATACCGCCCAGGGCAACGGCAAGGTAACGGGATACTTTATCCTTGGCAAGGCTGTGGTAGGTAATAGCACTGAGGGCAGCGATGGCTCCCTTGATCACCAGAGTAATGGGAACGTAGAGCATGTAGCCTCCCAGCAGATCGGACAGGGCAGAACCGATACCGGCTGCAAGAAATCCGTATACGGGACCGAGGAAGATGCCGGAGAGAATAACCAGGGCATCACCGGGGTGAATATAGCCTCCGGTTCCCGGTGTAGGGATACGGATGGACATGGTTGCTACACAGGTCAAAGCAGCAAACAGCGCTCCTAAAATCATTTTTTTGAAATTGTTGTTCATTTATGTGTCCTCCTTTGCATGTATGCCGTTACTATACACCCGAACTGGTATGGGTGATACGTCCATTTCTTGCATTATATACCATACCAGTTTCCTTTTGAAGAAAGAAAAGATTGAAAAATGTGGAATATGCCTATACTATAGGGCTATATGAGGAGACGATATCATGAAAAATGAAATACAAAAATGTTCTAAGGCCGGTCAGTGCGGCGGCTGTCAGCTCCAGGGAATAGCCTACGAGACCCAGCTGGAGAACAAACAGAAAAAAACAGAGGAGCTTATCGGCAGCTACTGTCGTGTGTTTCCTATTACCGGTATGGAGGAGCCTTACCACTATCGCAACAAGGTACATGCAGTGCTGGATCATCGGAGAGGCAAGGTGATCTCCGGGATCTATGCCGGTGGCTCTCATCACGTGGTGCCGGTGGACAGCTGTCTGATCGAGGATGAGAAGGCTGACCGGATCATTGTGACGATTCGGGAGCTTCTTCAGTCCTTTAAGCTGAGGGTTTACGATGAGGATACAGGCAGGGGCCTGTTTCGCCATGTGTTGATCCGGGTAGGCAGGACTTCCGGGGAGATCATGGTGGTGCTGGTTATGGCGTCCCCTGTTTTCCCCTCCAAAAATAATTTTATCCGGGTACTTCGGGAGAAGCATCCGGAGATCACCACCATTGTCCAGAATATCAACGATCAGGATACCAGTATGGTACTGGGAGAGAGGGAAAAGGTGCTGTACGGCAGAGGCTTTATCACAGATACCCTCTGCGGCAAGAGCTTCCGCATATCCTCCCGTTCCTTCTATCAGATCAATCCTCTCCAGACGGAGAAGCTGTACCAGAAGGCTATTCATCTGGCCAGCCTTACCGGGAAAGAGAAGATCATCGATGCCTATTGCGGTATCGGAACCATCGGCCTTATTGCCTCGGATCGGGCAAAACAGGTGGTGGGCGTGGAGCTGAATGAGGATGCCATACGAGATGCCATCAAGAATGCCCGGCTCAACGGGGTTACCAATGCGGAATTTTACTGTGAGGATGCCGGTGCCTTTATGCGGGAGATGGCAGCCAACGGAGAAAAGGCAGATGTGGTCTTTATGGATCCCCCCAGAAGCGGCAGCGATGAAGTGTTCCTGGCTTCTGTTGTTGAGCTTTCACCGAAACGGATTGTCTATATTTCCTGCAATCCGGAGACCATGGCCCGGGATCTGGCCTATCTCACAGAAAAGGGGTATCGTGCCCTTACAGCCTGGCCCTTTGATATGTTCCCCCACACAGAACATATAGAAGTGGTCTGTGTTCTGAATAGGAAATCCTGCTAATATGTTGTATTTAAGCTGTTAGTTTTCATCTAGAAAGAAAACTGACAGCTTTTTTTGCTGCAAACAACAAAGTTGTTGGTCAGATTTACAAGATATGATATAATTTATGTACTATATTGTGCTTCGTTAATAAAAAAAGAATAAAGGAGGATTTGTTTTGAGGAGACTGCATATTGAAAAACCAC
>CAZUBP010000201.1:0-3171 GCA_964618605.1 uncultured Lachnospiraceae bacterium
GATATCGCCAAGATGCCCCATCTGCTCATTGCCGGTGCTACAGGCTCCGGTAAATCTGTGTGTATCAACACCCTGATCATGAGTATTCTCTACAAGGCCAGACCGGAAGAGGTCAAACTCATTATGATCGACCCCAAGGTGGTGGAGCTGAGTGTATATAATGGTATTCCTCATCTGCTGATCCCTGTAGTGACGGATCCCAAGAAGGCCGCCGGTGCTTTAAACTGGGCGGTGGCAGAGATGACAGACCGTTACAATAAGTTCGCTCAGTACGGTGTCCGGGATATGAAGGGCTACAACAAGAAAGTGGATGCCCTGACGGATATTGAGGAGGATAAGAGACCTTCCAAAATGTTCCAGCTGGTAGTTATTGTAGATGAGCTGGCAGATTTGATGATGGTGGCCTCCAGCGAGGTGGAGGATGCGATCTGTCGTCTGGCGCAGTTGGCCAGAGCGGCTGGTATCCATCTGGTTATTGCTACCCAGCGTCCCTCTGTCAACGTTATTACCGGTCTGATTAAGGCCAATATTCCGTCCAGAATAGCCTTTGCCGTAAGCTCCGGCGTGGATTCCAGAACGATTCTGGATATGAACGGCGCAGAAAAGCTGCTGGGCAAGGGCGATATGCTGTTCTATCCACAGGGATATCCCAAGCCTGCCCGCCTTCAGGGAAGCTTTGTTTCCGATAAGGAAGTAGGGGCTGTGGTGGATTTCCTGAAAAAGGATAAGGAACCGGTGCAGTACGACGATTCCATTACCGAGAAGATCAGTGCGGCTTCTGCCGGTACGGAGATCACTTCCAATAAAAGTGAGCGGGACAACCTCTTTGAGGAGGCCGGCAGATTTATTATTGAGAAGGACAAGGCCTCCATCGGTATGCTTCAGCGTATGTTTAAGATCGGCTTTAACCGTGCGGCCCGTATTATGGATCAGCTGTGCGAAGCCGGTGTTGTCAGCGGTGAGGAGGGTACGAAGCCCAGAAAGATCCTTCTTACCATGGAAGAATTTGAACAGCTTTTGGAACAGCTGTAATGCATATTTCCGGCGTATCTGCTGAAACGGCAGAAAACGCAGAAAGGTTAGCCTATGAATTGTAAATATTGCGGTTATAAACTGGGAGAGGATGCGGCCTTTTGTCCCAGCTGTGGGCGAGAGGTGCGGCTGGTAGCCGATTACGAGACATTTGAGGAGGTGCTGGCCCGGGAGAATTCCCCTGAGGAGAAAAAATCATCCTCCCCGGGAAGCTATCGAAATGATCCTCTGTCCCGGGAGATCAAGCGCCAGCGTGCGGAGAAAAAACGAAAGAAAAAGAGACAGGCAAGGATCATTGCCGCCGTGCTGGTGATTCTGGTGATCCTCGGTGGCGTTATCGGATGGCGTATGCACCGTAAATACCAGGAGGAGCATTCCTTCTCCTACCAGCTGGCCAAGGCGGAGTCGGCCTTTTCCAACGGAAAGTATGAGGATGCCTATACCGCTGTGCAGAATGCCATTGAGCTGGATGATACCTCTGCGGATGCCTGGCTCCTTAAGGCAGATATCCTGTATGCCCAGAAGGACTACGATAAGGCGGAATCCGCTTTGAAGAAGATTATCGGTCTGTATCCCGACAACGAGACAGCCTATGGCAATCTGGTGCGGGTATATGAGACGGCAGGGGATACGGACAGTATTGCGGATCTCTTTGCTTCCTGCACAGATCTGTCTATTCGGGAAAAATATTCTGCCTATATCTGTGATGTGCCGGTGGTAGATCCCGAGGGCGGCAGCTTTTCCGATTATGTGAATGTGACGATTTCGGCGGAGGATGATGCTACCATATACTACACACTGGACGGCAGTGCGCCGGGAAAAGACAGTACGGTATATACGGAGCCCATTTCCCTGCCGGAAGGCACTACAAGACTGCGGGCAGTGGCCATCAACCAGAAAAATATTGAGAGCGATGTGGTAGATTTTACCTATTCCGTGCTGTATCCTGTACCGGATGCACCTAAGATCGCTCCAAGCTCAGGTACCTTTACCACAGGTATGGATACCACCATCCAGATCGTGGTGCCGGAGGGCTGTACCGCATACTATGCTTTTGACCAGAAACCCACCGAGAGCACCGGTAAAGTGTACAAGGGTGCGGTGGATATGCCGGAGGGAGAGCATACCTTCTATGCTATACTGGTGAACGAATACGGCAAGAGCAGCTATGCAGCCAGCGAGACCTACAAAAACACCTCGTCTGCGAGCACCGAGACGACGACGGAATAACAGAACCACTTTTCTGAAAGATGGTGATATATTACTGTTATTTCTGAAAATATATGTTATCATAAACAATAAATATAAAATACAAAACAGGAGGATGTTATGTACAAGATTTTAAAAGCAGAAAAACTGGCGGAGAATATATTCTCCATGGTTGTGGAAGCGCCACGGGTAGCCAGACACTGTGAACCCGGACAGTTTATCATTGCAAAAGTGGATGAGACAGGAGAGCGCATTCCTCTTACCATATGTGATTATGACAGAGAGGCAGGTACCGTACGTATCGTATTCATGCCTATCGGCTATTCCACAATGAAAATGAAGGAATTAAAGGAAGGGGATGCTTTTGAAGATTTTGTAGGACCGCTGGGTAAGCCTTCAGACCTGATCGATCTGCCTCTGGAAGAGCTGAAAAAGAAAAAGATCCTTTTCATCGCCGGTGGTGTGGGAACAGCTCCTGTATATCCCCAGGTAAAATGGCTCCATGAGCACGGCGTACAGGCTGATGCCATTATCGGTGCCAAGACAAAGGATCTGGTTATCCTGGAAGATGAATTTAAGGAAGTCTGCAATCTCTATGTAACCACAGATGACGGCTCCTATGGCCGTACCGGTATGGTTACCAAATGTCTGGAGGACCTGGTTAAAGAAGGCAAGACCTATGATCACTGTGTTGCCATCGGCCCCATGATCATGATGAAATTTGTATGCAAGCTGACCAAAGAGCTGGGTATTCCCACTGTTGTCAGCATGAACCCCATTATGGTAGACGGTACCGGTATGTGCGGCGCCTGCCGTGTCACCGTCGGCGATGAGGTTAAGTTCGCCTGTGTAGATGGACCGGAATTTAACGGCCATTTGGTTGACTTTGACCTGGCTATGCAGAGACAGGCCATGTACAAAACAGAAGAA
>CAZUBP010000202.1:0-3157 GCA_964618605.1 uncultured Lachnospiraceae bacterium
CGGCACTCTCCATGTACCGGCACGGAATATTTCGGTTTCACCAGAGAATAGATCAGCTTGATCTCTTCCTGGCAGGCGTGACCGGAAACGTGAGCATCCTGGAAAATAACGTTGGCACCCATGGCAGAAAGCTCATTGATCACCTTGGATACCGCCTTTTCGTTACCCGGAATGGGGTTGGAGGAAAAGATAATGGTATCTCCCGGCATAATGGTAACCTTTTTATGAATGTTCGCTGCCATTCTGGACAGGGCAGCCATGGATTCACCCTGGCTTCCTGTGGTGATCAGCACCATCTGCTCATTGGTATAATTCTTCATCTGATCAATATCGATCAGTGTATTATCGGGAATATTCAGATATCCCAGCTCCGCAGCTGTGGAAATAATATTTACCATACTGCGGCCTTCCACTACGACCTTACGGCCATATTTGTAGGCGGAATTGATGATCTGCTGCACACGGTCTACGTTGGAAGCAAAGGTGGCAATAATAATACGGCTGTCCTTATGCTCTGCGAACAGATTATCAAAGGTACGGCCGACGGTACGCTCCGACATGGTAAAGCCCTGGCGCTCTGCATTGGTACTGTCGCAGAGAAGTGCCAGCACGCCCTTTTTGCCTATCTCGGCAAAGCGCTGCAGATCTATGGCATCACCGAATACCGGTGTGTAGTCCACCTTGAAGTCTCCGGTATGAACGATAATACCTGCCGGAGAGTAAATAGCCAGTGCAGAAGCATCTGCAATACTGTGGTTGGTTTTGATAAATTCCACACGGAAATCTCCCAGATTAATGGACTGTCCGTGTTTCACGATCTTTCGTTTGGTTGTCTTGAGCATGTTATGCTCTTTCAGTTTATTCTCGATCAGAGCAATGGTCAATTTAGTGGAATATACGGGAACATTGACTTCTTTTAATACGTAGGGCAGTGCACCGATATGATCCTCATGACCGTGGGTGATCACAATACCCTTTACCTTGCTCAGATTATTCTTCAAATATGTTACATCCGGGATAACCAGGTCAATACCCAGCATATCATCCTCCGGAAAGGAAAGTCCGCAGTCAACGACAACGATACTGTCCTCGTATTCGATTGCCGTAATGTTCATTCCGATGAGTTCCAGACCACCCAGGGGAATAATCTTTACTCTTGCATTCTCAATTTTTTTCAAATAATAAGTCCTCCTATTCTATGCCTGGAGGTCTACATCCTCTAACATCTGGTCAAACAGCTTGGCCACTGCTTCCCATTCTATATCATCTTCTACAAATTCATATTTCGCTTCCGGATCCGTATCCTCCGATACATCCTTCAAAATATAGGCCTGTGCCTCCTCGCCCTCTGCGTCGGAAACCAGTAAATAATTCACACCATTCACTCTGGTCTGTTCTTCTACAAAAAAAGTAAGGTTTTCATTATCCTCTGTTATAAAAGTGATCTTTTCCATGTTATCAGGCATCTTCCTTTATATTAGTTTCTATCGGGTGGCATGACAAATAATCCAGATAATTCTGGAGTATAAAGACAGCAGCAATCTCGTCCACATATTCCTTACGGTTCTCCCTGCGGATCCCCGCTTCCATCATGGTACGATCTGCCGCTACAGTTGTAAGTCTCTCGTCCCACATAACAACAGGAAGCCCCGTCCGTCGCTCCAGCATCTCCTTGAAGGCCAGAGATTTCTCCGCACGATCTCCCAGACTGTTATTCATATTTTTAGGCAGGCCGAGAACGATGCGTTTAGCATCATACTCTTTTACCAGTTCTTCGATTCTGGCCAGTGTCCGTCTGAGCTTGTTTTCCTCTTTCCGGCGGATGATCTCCACCCCCTGGGCTGTCCATCCGAAGGGATCGCTCACTGCTACCCCTGTTGTCTTTGAGCCAAAATCAAGTCCAATAATTCGCTCCATCTTATCTTTCCCAGGATTTATTCTTGATATATTCTTTGAGGAGCTCCTCCACCAGTTCGTCTCTTTCGACCTTCATGATCATACTTCTGGCCCCTTTATAACTGGTGATATAGGTAGGGTCACCGCTCATTACATAACCGACGATCTGGTTCACCGGATTATAACCCTTCTCGCTCATAGCGTTGTAAACCACATCCAGCACCTCTTTCACACGGATCTCCGGATCTGATTTTACTTTAAAATACTGTGTACTGTTCATGTTTGTCATACTTTCACACCTTTGTTAACCTGCTGGTATCCTGTGGAGACTATGTTCATTTGCCTAATGGCAAAACTCCACCTATTATTTTAACTATTCTAATATATTTTATCTCAAAGTGCAATGTGCAATTTTGCTGACTAAAGCAGCGAATTGTCAGTCATCTATCAGCAAAGCTTCCTCACGGGGGCTGATTTTGTGGGCTGTCACCCTGCAGATCCGGTTTTCCAGAGATTCCTCCGTCTTTCGAAGAACACGAATATATTCTCTGCTGTAACCGCTCCACCACAGCTCGCCGTCCATCTCCACCTGTTCCTCAAACAGCACCTCCAGGGGCTGATCCACGAACCGGCGGATGTAGGCCATCTTGTTTTTCTCGTGCAGGCTCAGTAAAACATGGCTTCGCTCTGTCTTGATCTGCTCCGGGATCTGGTCCGGCATAACCGCTGCCTTGGTGCCCTGTCTCCGGGAATATTTAAAAATATGAGTCTCGTAGAAGGCGATCTTTTCCAGAAAACTGCGGCACCGGTCAAATTCCTCCTCCGTTTCTCCCGGAAAGCCCACGATCACATCGGTGGTAAGGGCCGGCTGGGGAAATACCTTCCGTAGGATCTCACATTTTCCCGCATATTCCTCGGCGGTATAGCGGCGGTTCATCCGCTGCAGAGTGGCGTTGCAGCCGCTTTGCAGGGACAGATGGAAATGGGGGCAGAAGCTTTCCAGCTGCTTAAGGGCTTCTGCAAACTCCTCTGTAATGATCCCCGGTTCCAGAGAACCCAGGCGGATCCGTTTTACCCCTTCCAGACTGTCGATCCGGCGGATCAGTTCCAGCAGCCTGGGCTTTTTATCCTCCGAGAAATCCACCCCGTAGGAGCTCAGATGGATACCGGTAAGCACAAACTCCTGGTATCCGGCCTTGCACAGACCGGCGATCTCCTCTTCCACATCCTCCGGCCGACGGCTTCGCACCCGGCCTCTGGT
>CAZUBP010000203.1:0-3149 GCA_964618605.1 uncultured Lachnospiraceae bacterium
CATACCCATACCCCCATATGTATATTGTATATATACCCTACGGGGTATAGGTATAGTACAAAACAAAAAAGGAGATAGGTTATGAAATACGTGATAGAAAAAGCCGAGGCTGTTCTCGCCTGGGGCGGTATCAAAAAAGAGGTGACCCTGCTGGTGATTTCCGGTATTGCTCTTCTTCTGAGCTTTTGGGGACAGCTTCCCCTTCCCTTTGACATTGCCTGGATCGCCATTCTTCTCTGCGGTATTCCCATCCTAATGGAAGCCTGCATCGGAATGATCACCAGCTTTGATATCAAGGCGGATGTTCTGGTTTCCCTGGCACTCATTGCTTCCGTAGCTATCGGAGAATATTTTGCCGCCGGTGAAGTGGCTTTCATCATGCAGATCGGTTCCCTGCTGGAACAGCTGACGGTGAGAAAAGCCCGGGCAGGGATCGAAAAGCTGGTACACCTGACGCCCCGGACAGCCAGAAGGATCGACGATTCCGGCAGGGAAGAGATCCTGCCTGCAGAGCGTGTGGCCGCCGGTGATATCCTTCGTGTTCTCCCCGGGGAAACCATTCCTGTGGACGGCATCCTTCTCTCCGGCAACACCTCTGTTGACCAGGCAGTAATGACGGGAGAATCTCTCCCTGTGGATAAGACGGTGGGGGACGAGGTCTCCTCCGGTACGGTAAATCAGTTCGGGGCCTTTGATATGAAGGCTACCAAGGCCGGAAATGACAGCTCTATCCAGCGTATGATCCGCCTGGTACAGTCTGCCGACGCCGGTAAGGCAAAGATCGTAGGCATCGCCGACACCTGGGCTACCTGGATGGTAGTGATCGCCCTCTCTGCCGCTGTGATCGCCTGGCTGGTCACCGGAGAGATCATTCGTGCCGTAACCATTCTTGTTGTCTTTTGTCCCTGCGCTCTGGTGCTGGCTACCCCTACAGCCATCATGGCCGCCATTGGCAATGCCACCCACCATGGTTTTCTGGTAAAGGAGGGGGATGCCCTGGAGCGTCTGGCTAAGGTAACCACTATTACCTTTGATAAGACAGGTACCATCACCCTGGGCAAGCTGAAGGTTCTGGCAGTAAAAAGCATCTCCCCTGCGCTCACCGATCAGGAGCTTTACCGCTACACCGCCTCTCTGGAAAGCCTTTCTGAGCATCCCCTGGGAAAGGCCATTACCGGCTGCTACCGGAAAGACCATACAGAAGCCCTGCTGCCTGTTACCGACTTTACGGTACTTCCGGGACAGGGGCTTACCGCTGCCACGGACAAGGGCCTTATGGTAGCGGGAAACGAAAAGCTGATGCGGGCCGGAGAGATCTCCCTGCCGGAAGCTGCGTTGACCGATATTCAGCAGTATACACAAAAAGGCTGCAGTATTATTTATGTGGCCTTTGGGGATACACTGGCAGGCTATCTGGTGCTGGCGGATACCCTCCGCCCGGAAAGTGCCCCCATGATCCGACAGCTGGCCGCCCTGGGCGTTACCCCTGTACTGCTCACCGGTGACAATCCCCACACCGCCGACGCCATTGCCTCCGCTGTGGCCATTCCCCAGGTACACGCCAACTGTATGCCGGAGCACAAAATGACCGTGATACAGCAGTACCAGGAAAAAGGGCAGTCCGTTTGCATGATAGGTGACGGTATTAACGACGCTCCCGCCTTAAAGATGGCCAATGTGGGCATTGCCATGGGTATGGGCAGCGATATCGCCATTGATGCCGCAGATATTGCCCTGGTGAAGGATCAGGTGAAGGAGCTGCCCCACCTTCTGGCCCTTTCCCGGAAGATGATGGGTTCCATTAAGATCAACCTGACTATCTCCATGATTCTGAATTTTCTGGCTGTTATCCTGTCTATCATGGGCATTTTAAATCCCATCGCCGGAGCCCTGGTACACAATTGCGGCTCCGTGTTTGTGATCCTCCATTCAGCCCTGCTGCTGCGATGGAGAAAGACCGCATGATCCTTTTCTAAAAAGGCAAAAAGGTTCAGCTCCCTTTGAGAGTTGAACCTTTTTTGTATATTTTCGTATTTATTTTGTCAACAGCAGTAAAATCTCATTGCTTCTGGCCACGAATTTGGTCATGGCATCGGGAGACAGGGGCTTGTGGCTTAACATAGCCAGGTCATAGAGCTGCTCACAGATCATGGGCACATGCTCGTCATCCTTGTGTTCTGCCACATATTCTACCAGGGGATGGTTGGCGTTTAATACCAGCGTCACTGTCTCGCCGCCAAACATGGAAGCGTCCATACCGTACATCTTCATCATATCCTGCATACGGCGGGTCTCCTCGCTGAGGGTAACCATGGCTGCCACATTGGCATTTTTCAGTCTTTCTACCTTTACCTCCAGGCCTTCATTGTTCAGTGCCTTTTTGAAGGCTTCGGACAGGGTCTCTGTCTCTTTCGTCAGATCCTCCCCTTCCTCATCCTTGAAATCGTCGGTGAGGTCGGCGTCGATACGCTGGAAACGAACCTCCTGATTCTTCTGCTCTACATGGCTGATAAAGGCGGTATCAATATTGTGTTTCAGGATATAGGCATCCTTCTCCTCTTCCCGGAACATATTGATGTACTGGCTCTGCTGTACCTCATCGGTAACATAGAACAGGGTAGTCTTTTCCTTCTCCTTTGCAGCCTCATCCTGAGCAGCATCCTCGGTAGCAGTCTCTTCCTCCGTCTTAGCTTCCGCTTCGGTCTCCGGCTTCTTGTTCTCATCGATGCAATCCTGAAGCGTCAGGTACTTGTTGTCGATATTCTTGAACAGCACATAGTCCATCATCTGCTAGGAGAACTTAGCATCCTTGATGCAGCCGTATTTAATAAAGGGACTGATATCATCCCAGTATTTCTCATAATTTTCCCGGTCGGTCTTGCACATACCGCTGAGCTTGTCAGCTACCTTCTTGCTGATGTAATCGGAAATCTTCTTAACGAAACCATCGTTCTGGAGAGCGCTTCGGGAAACGTTCAGGGGCAGATCCGGGCAATCGATAACACCCTTTAAGAGCATCAGGAATTCCGGAATAACTTCCTTTATATTGTCGGCAATAAATACCTGATTGTTGTACAGCTTGATGGTTCCCTCGATGGAATCGTACTCGGTATTGATTTTCGGGAAGTACAGGATTCCTTTTAAATTGA
>CAZUBP010000204.1:0-3149 GCA_964618605.1 uncultured Lachnospiraceae bacterium
CTCACTCACACATCAAAGCTGCTGCCGCCGATGAATTCCCGCAATATGGAATTGTGGGGGACTTCCTCGCTGGGCATGGGGAGGAAGTAGTCCAGGAATTTTAACAGGCGTACCGCCTCGTCATACTCCTTATCCTCCTTCTGCACCTGGAAAAGCAGAGGCTCAGCGTACATTTTCAGTACAGACAGCTCATAGAGCAGCGCAGAGTTAAAGATCACGTCAGCCTGCTCCTGGTAGGGGAAGATATTCTCCTCCTCTCCCTTTCGCACCGAAGGCCAGCGGGCTATGGTTTCCCGGGCATTGGTGCCTCTGGTACGATTGTCCCGGACGATCCTTCGCAGCAGACGGCCATCTGTGGTAGGAATCCGGTTGTGTTCATCTACATTCAGCTGTGTCAGGGCGCTGATATAGATCTTGTATTTGTTTTCCTCCGGCAAAGCATAGCTGAAGGCAGAATTCAGGCAGTGGATCCCCTCGATCACCAGCACATCCTCATTCCCGATCTGCAGCGGCGGATCCTTGTACTCCCGTTCACCGTTAATAAAGTTAAAGGTAGGAAGCTTCACCTTTTCCCCCTGCAAAAGCTGTATCATATGCTGGTTAAACAGCTCCACATCCAGAGCCTCCAGCCCCTCAAAATCATATTCCCCATTTTCATCCCTGGGAGTCTCTGCCCGGGATTTAAAGTAGTTGTCCACAGATATAGTATGGGGCTTCAGGCCATGGGCGATCAGCTGTATAGACAAACGCCGGGAAAAGGTAGTTTTCCCCGAGGAGGAAGGACCGGCGATCATAATAAATTTTACTTTATCCCGGTTGGCGATCTCTTCGGCGATTCTGGACACCTTGCCCTCCTGGAGGGCCTCCGACACCAGAAACAGCTGGTTCATCTTTCCCTGGCTGATGCGCTCATTCAGCTCACCTACTGTGGACACGTCCATTTTCTCCGCCCACCGTTCTGTCTCCCGCTGCACCTTAAACACCTTTGTGTAGGGGGCAAAGGGGGCCAGGCGCTCCGGCTCCTTTTTATCCGGGAGCAGCAAAACAATGCCGCCCTCGTAGGCCTGAAGATCAAAGACCTTCAAATAGCCGGTGTGATTTACCATGAAACCGTAAAAATAATCTTCAAAGCCATCCACATCATACATATTGACCCGGGATACCCGACGATACCTGAACAGCTTTTCCTTATCGTACATGCCGTGGCGGTGAAACAGGGAAATGGCTTCCCCTGTACTGATATCCCGTTTCATCAGGGGGATCTGCCTCTCCACCAGCTCCTTCATATAGGTTCTGACGTCCTCCAGCAGCCGGTCATTGATCTTTACATCCCCCTGAAGGGTGTAATAAAAGCCGTTATTTATGGCAAAATGCAGCACCACCTTCTGCAGCTGGTCCCGCCCTACCACATGATAAATAGCCTTTAAAAACAGCAGATTCATACTACGGCTGTAGGTCTGTATGCCGATGGGATCTGTCAGGGGCACAAAGGTAATGGTGCAATTGCGGCGCACCGTCTTGTGCAGCTCTCTCAGCTTTCCATCCACCCTGGCCAACACCGCAGGATAACGATGTTCCCCATCATAATATTGCTCTGTGAGTACAGACAAGGGCGTCTCATAGGGCACCTGTACTTCTTTTCCCTCAATGTTCACGGTCAGATTACTGTTTTTTTCTTCCTTCATGATGTTGTCTCCCCTCCTGCATAGTTTTTCTTCCCCTATCCTATGTCCCTGATAAACCAAAAATCCCAGTCAAACACTACTGTTCTTCCGGGATTTTCAAAGACGTTATTTCTCTTCCTGATAGCAGGCCAGCGCCTCCTCTATCAGCTGCTTTTCCTCTAAAAGCTCTGTATATCTCTGTCGGGCCACCTCTGTCCCGGCATTTTTCAGCTGTTCCAGCAATGTATTGCAGGTCGCATATTCCTTCTGCAAAAACTGCTGCAGCACCGGATGCCTGTTCTCCAGAAGCAGTCGGCCGTACCGATACCAGATCCGGGGGCCATCCTCCGTCTCTCCCGGCACTGCCTTGATCACAGGATAATACTTGCCATCCTCCAGAACCATATCCTCCCGGACAATGCAAAAGCCTGTTTCCCGTAAATATCTGCGCACAACCTCCAGATCCGACTGAGGCTGCAGGATCAACTCCTTCAGTGAGGGCAACAGAGCCTGTCCCTCTCTGAGGATCCGCTGCATCAGCATACCACCCATGCCGGCGATAACTACGCTGTCTGCCTCCCCGGGCAACAGCTTCTGCAGTCCATCGCTAAGTCTGGTGGTGAGAACCTGTTCACAGCCATGTTCTCGTATATGTTCTTCCGCCCGTGCTAAAGGGCCCTCCCGCAGGTCCATGGCAATGGCAGAGGGAATCCTTCCCTCTTCATAAAGCCAGATAGGTACATAACCGTGATCGGTTCCCACATCTGCCAACCGGTTTCCCGGTGTCACCATATCTGCCACCGCCAGCAATCGTTTTGACAGCTGCATAGGCACCTCTTAATCCAGATAATCCTTCAGCTTGCCAATTTGATATACCTTTTCCTCTGCATCGATACAGTACACATAGTATCCATTCACTTTACAGGAATTGGCTTTTGCTACTGTCATCTGATACTTTGCTACACTGGTAGAGGTGGACAATTCATCATAATGTGTCTTATCCAGGGTCTGTGAATAATTATCAGAGTTGGCACTGGTATATGTATTTTGTACCGTGTAAGTATCCCCACTCTTTGTATAGGCGTCTTTTCCCAGATGATAGATGGGGGTAAAGGCATCCTGACCCAGCTGATAATAGGCCTGATAAACATCCTGACCCAGGGTATACTGCTTCTCATAGGCCTCCTGACCCAGTCTGTACCCTACATAAGTGTAGGCATCTTTACCCAGATGATAGATAAGGGCCTCATAGGCATCCTGACCTAAGACCTTAGAGCCATCGGTTGTGGTGGTATAGGCATTTTTACCCAGGGTATAGCCTAACTGATAGGCATCTTTACCCAGGATATAGCTTGCTACCAAAGTACTGTCTTCCGGAGTATCTGCTCCCACTGCCAGACGAGCGGTTCCCAGAATGCTATAATTGCTTGCTACGGTGCCGGACTTACCTAAATTTGCAACGAAGGTCACACGGATGGCTTTCAT
>CAZUBP010000205.1:0-3147 GCA_964618605.1 uncultured Lachnospiraceae bacterium
CAGACGGATAAGCTGGTAGCGGAGAAGAAAGCATCCTATGTGAAGCTGGCCTTCTGCTCCTCTGTAAAGCTGTCGTCATCGGCCTATACGGATAAGCTGCAGACCACCTATCAGAATACGGCGAAGCTGTGGTTCAACACTCGGGTAGGACAGTGCAATCGCACGGCGGATGCCTTCCTGATCCTGTGTAATCATGCCGGTATTGAGACCGGTACCTGCACCGGATATTATCTGAACAGCAACGGAACCAAATCGGGACACTACTGGAACTGGGTGCGCCTGGGTACGGAGGTGTACTATTACGATGTGGATGTACAGCTGCAGAACAATGCCAAAGGGTTTAAGTATCCCTACTACGAAAGATGGTATAAGGCAAACCTGACCATGGCGAAAAAACATCACGAGTTTACCTACAGTAGCTTAAAATAACAAAAGTTACGATTGTCTAACCGGGCTTTGACCCTCTATAATGTAAAAAGCAGTATGGGTGTTGCCATACATATGTAAGAGATCAAACTTATCGGAGGGTGAACGAATGAAGAAACTTGTAGTAAAAAATAAAGATGCCTGTATGGCTTGTCTTTCCTGCGTATTAGCCTGTTCTCAGGCCTTTTACAAGGTAGAAGATCCCGGAAAATCCTGTATCCAGATCGTTGATAAGAAGGGTGCAGTAAAGGTAAACACCTGTATCCAGTGCGGTAAATGTGCTCGTACCTGTGAAGCCGGAGCTATTACACAGAATGCCAAGGGTGTTTATATGATCAATAAAAAGCTGTGTACAGGCTGCGGTAAATGTGCAGAGGTTTGTCTGATGCAGGTTATGGTTCCCACAGAAGGAACAACAACCAAATGTATCGCCTGCGGTATCTGTGCAAAAGCCTGTCCTATGGAGATCCTGGAAGTTCAGGAGAAGTAATACAAACTGTTATGTCGGCAGCCTGTCAGAGGCTGCCGATTTTTTTGCCCGGAAGGCAGACAGAGACGGCCATAGCCCTTTTCCCTGTTTCGGAGAATGGTATAGAATTGCACAATATTCAGGGTTTATTTTTGTTACTTTTAATGCTATAATATTTTAGGTTGTTTTGCACATGGGAAAAGACAGGTGGTTTCTTCCCGCAGGACAAGAGGTATGAGAGAACGTTATGCAGACGATTATAGAAAAAGTAACAGAAGATAACAGAGGGTGGCTGGACAGAGCTTCCGAGATTTTAAAAGAGGGTGGTTTGGTGGCTTTTCCCACGGAGACGGTATATGGTCTCGGGGGAGATGCCTTAAATCCTACAGCCTCTGAAAAGATCTACAGCGCTAAAGGGCGTCCCTCAGATAATCCTCTGATCGTGCATATTGCCGATATGGAGGCTTTGTACAAGATCGTGAAGGCAGTTCCCAGGGAGGCTGAAATCCTGGCAGAGACCTTCTGGCCGGGACCCCTGACCATGATCTTTGAAAAAAATGAAAAAGTGCCCCTGGAAACAACAGGAGGCCTGAACAGTGTGGCTGTGCGGATGCCTTCCCATGAGATTGCCCGAAGTCTGATCCGACACAGCACCGGCTATATTGCCGCACCCAGCGCCAATACCTCCGGCAGACCCAGCCCCACAAAGGCAGAGCATGTATGGGAGGATCTGGAAGGGAAGATCCCTATGATCCTGGATGGCGGTGAAGTGGGCATAGGACTGGAGTCCACCATCGTTGATTTCACAGAGGAGATCCCCACGATCCTGCGGCCGGGATATATTACCCAGGATATGATTGCCCGGGTCATCGGTGAGGTGCGTATGGACAAAGGTCTGATCGCGGAGAATTCCGGCATACGTCCCAAGGCACCGGGGATGAAATACAAGCATTATGCACCTAAGGGAGATCTGGTTATTATAGAAGGGGATCCCCAGACGGTGACAGACTATATTAATGAACAGGTAGACATAATGGCGCAGGCAGGGATGCGGTGTGGCGTGATCGCTACAGAGGAATCCCGGGCAGCTTACCGTGCGGACTGCGTGCTGTGTATCGGAAGCCGAAAGGACGAGAACAGCATTGCCCGTCACCTTTATGATGTGTTGCGAAAATTTGATGACCTTAAGGTGGATAAGATATATTCCGAGTCCTTTGGCACCCCGGTAATGGGACAGGCGATCATGAATCGACTGCTGAAGGCGGCCGGTCATCAGGTAATACAGGTCTAAGGAGAAAAGAAAATGCCGTACAGCAAGTTGATCTTTGTGGATGCGGATGGTACCTGCCGTTCAGCTATGTGTAAAATCCTTATGAAAAGTAAGCCTCTTCCGGCAGCCCTGGATATTGAAGCCAGAGGGCTGGTGGTGCTGTTTCCGGAGCCTCTGGATGCCAAGGCCTATGCGGTTTTGCAAAATCGTGGGTATGACGTCCAGAATTGTCAGGCACAGCCCCTGGAGCAGGAAGATATCGGAGATGATGTCCTGCTGCTGACTATGGAGGACAGGCAGAAATTTAAAATATGGGAACAGTTTGAAAATGCCAGACATGTGTACACACTGGCAGAGTTTATCCGTTGGTCGGGGGATATCCTTCCTCTTTACGGGGAACCGGTGGAATCCTACGATGAATGGGTGGCCATCATGGAACGGCTTCTGGATGAGCTGGTGCTTCGGCTGAAGGATGAGATCGTTCCCCCGGAAACTGAGGATACACAGCAGGAACAGCCGGAAAACGGTGATGATGCACGAAACGAGGAGGAAACAGAGAATGACGGGCAAGAGAACGGATTATCTGACCTGGGATGAGTATTTTATGGGAGTCGCCATGCTCTCCGGCATGCGTTCCAAGGATCCCAACACGCAGGTGGGCGCCTGCATTGTAAGTGCGGACAACAAGATTTTATCTATGGGCTACAATGGGTTCCCCAAGGGGTGTTCCGATGATGAATTCCCCTGGAACAGAGAGGGTGAACCGTTAAATAACAAGTATTTTTATACGACACACAGTGAATTAAATGCAATTCTCAATTACCGGGGTGGCAGCCTGGAGGGCGGCAGGCTCTATGTGACCCTCTTCCCCTGCAACGAATGTGCCAAGGCCATTATGCAGGCAGGGATCACCACGGTAATCTATGACAGTGACAAATATGCGGATTCCGATTCCACTATCGCTTCCAAGCGTATGATGGAT
>CAZUBP010000206.1:0-2987 GCA_964618605.1 uncultured Lachnospiraceae bacterium
GTAAACTTCAGCGTTCCCACCGGAAACTTCGGTAATATCCTGGCTGCCTGCTACGCTAAGCAGATGGGTATTCCTCTGGAGAAGCTGATCTGTGCTTCCAATGAAAATAAAGTACTGTATGATTTCTTTACCACAGGTACCTATGACAGAAGAAGAGAGTTTATTCTGACTACTTCTCCGTCCATGGATATCCTGATCTCCAGCAATCTGGAGCGCCTGATCTATCAGATCGCCGGCTGCGATGCAGATAAGAACCGGGAGCTGATGCAGGAGCTTTCTGAGAAAGGTATCTATACTATTTCAGAGGAGATGAAGGCCGGTCTGCAGGATTTTGTGGGTGGTTATGCCACAGAGGAGCAGACAGCACAGACCATTCACGATCTGTACAAAAAGACAGGCTATGTGATCGATACCCATACAGCAGTTGCTGCTACGGTATGCAAGGCCTACAATGATGCTCATCAGGACGGTGTAAAGACGCTGGTAGCTTCCACCGCCAGTCCTTATAAATTTACCAGAAGCGTCATGAATGCTATTGAAGAGAAATATGATGCTATGTCGGATTTTGAACTGATCGACCAGCTGTCCGCAATTTCCAAAACCACCATTCCTCAGGCTATCGAGGATATTCGCAGTGCTCCGGTACTGCACAAGACGGTAGCTGAGGTAGAGGGTATGGAAGCTGCTGTGAAAGCATTCTTACAGGTTTAAGATAAGATTACCTATGAACTGGACAAAGTTATTATCAAAAAAGCGCGCCGGAGTTTACCCGGCGCGTAGCAGGTTAAAGACAAAAATTGATCTTCGCAGCGAGTTTGAGAAGGACTATCACCGCATTATCGGCAGTGCTTCCTTCCGGCGTCTCCAGGACAAGACCCAGGTATTTCCTCTGGATAAGAGCGATTTTATCCGGACCCGTCTTACCCATTCTCTGGAGGTATCTTCTCTGGCCAGATCTCTGGGACAAAATATTGCAGAATATATTCTTCAGAAGGATATGGATCCGGAATTTACGTATCCTATGAAGGACGATATCTGCAATATCCTTCAGTGTGCCGGTCTGATCCATGATATCGGCAATCCTCCCTTCGGTCATTTCGGCGAGGATTCCATACGGGAGTGGTTCCAGAAAAATCTTTCTTCTTATTCTTACAAAGGAGAGAAGATCACCGATGTTCTGGATGAACAGATGATCCGGGATTTCTATCTCTTTGAGGGTAATGCCCAGGGACTGCGGGTGGTAAGTCGGCTCCATTTCCTTTCCGGGGAAAATGGTATGAATCTCACCTATGCCCTGCTGGCTGCTATATTGAAATATCCCACCCTGTCTACGGATGTACGGGAGGACAGCGACAACATTTGCTGCCGCAAGGTAGGGGTATTCCACAGCGAAGAGGAGCTTTTCCGGGATATTATGGCGGAAACCGGTATGAATGGCAGCCGCCATCCCCTTTCCTTTATCCTGGAAGCGGCGGATGATATCGCCTATCTCACTGCGGATATTGAGGATGCCTATAAGAAGGGCTGTATCAGCTATGATATCCTGGTGCGGGAGCTGCGGGAAGAACTGGAGCCCTACGGGGAAAATCCGGAGTTTTCGGCGGCAGACGCCCTGGAAAGTCAGTACCGCAAGGGGAAAAAGCGGGAGATCAAGGAACCGAAGCTCTATGCTGTGCAGAATTGGCTGGTGAAGGTGCAAAGCTACCTGATTTCCTGTGCTACCAGAGGCTTTATCGACCATTACCGGGAGATCATGGCGGGAGAGTGGAAGCAGGAGATCTTTGCCGGTACAGGCGCCGAGGAGATCTGCAGCGCTCTTCACAATATCGCTTTTCGAAATGCCTTTGAATCCATGCCCATTCTCCGGATCGAGCTGGGGGCAGGAAAAATGATGGACGATATTCTGGAACGCTTTGTTCCGGCCTTTATCCTCTACGATACCGATGAAAAAATGGGCATGATCGAGCATAAGATCACCCAGCTGGTATCGGAAAATTATAAGCAGGTCTACCACAATTGTGCCCAGGGAGCGTCGGAAAAGGAACGGCTGTATCTGCGTCTGCACCTGGTAACGGATTATATCAGTGGCATGACCGATAGCTTTGCCCGGGATCTGTATCAGGAGGTCAACGGTATTTTATGATATTTTAACCATATATTGATGGCGAAATTTGTTGATTTTTTTTTCTGATACTGTATAATTACTACTGTGTGAGAACACTAGGCGCAGCCTGAAGAGTGCCAAAGTGCTGGTTGTACACTTTCGTGCATTCTTTTTGATAGGTATGTATAAAAAAATGGAGGTCAATGTAAAATGGCAGAGATTAATTTAACCAAGTATGGTATTACCGGTACTACAGAGATCGTGTACAATCCGTCCTATGAGTTATTATTCGAGGAGGAGACAAAAGCCGGTCTGGAAGGTTTTGAAATTGGTCAGGAAAGTGAGCTGGGTGCAGTAAACGTAATGACTGGTATCTATACCGGACGTTCCCCGAAAGACAAATACATCGTTATGGATGAAAACTCCAAAGATACTGTTTGGTGGACATCCGATGAGTACAAAAACGACAATCATCCCGCTTCTCAGGAAGCCTGGAATGCTGTAAAGGATATCGCTAAGAAAGAGCTGTCCAACAAGAGACTGTTTGTTGTAGATGCTTTCTGCGGCGCTAACAAAGATACCCGTATGGCTATCCGTTTCATCGTTGAGGTTGCTTGGCAGGCACACTTTGTAAAGAACATGTTCATCGTTCCCACTGAGGACGAGCTGAAAGACTTCGAGCCGGATTTCGTTGTTTACAACGCTTCAAAGGCTAAAGTTGAGAACTACAAGGAACTGGGCCTGAACTCTGAGACAGCTGTTATGTTCAACATTACCAGCCGTGAGCAGGTTATCGTTAATACATGGTACGGCGGAGAGATGAAGAAAGGTATGTTCTCCATGATGAACTACTATCTGCCTCTGAAGGGCATTGCTTCCATGC
>CAZUBP010000207.1:0-2983 GCA_964618605.1 uncultured Lachnospiraceae bacterium
CGGAGTTACTTATGCGATACAGTGCAAGCGGTACACCGGGCTTGTGGGAGTGAAGATACCGTCCCATGCGGCTGGGCATAATGTTTTTCCGGGTAATGTAGCCGATCTCCATGGTACTGTTGGGATTTTCCTCGTCATCCCGGAAGGGTACTGCCCGATAATCGCTGCCGTTTAACTCCTCACAGATAATACCGGAGCACAGGGTATAACCATTTAAACCAACCATCAGATTCAGCATGGTGGCCCGGTCGTTGGCTTTGATCACCTGGGAATATTCATTGGTAGACAATATCTCCTCTGCCAGATAAAAGGTACCTTCATCCCCCTGTTCAAAGGACAGACAGGGATACCCCTCCAGCTGTGCAAAGCTGATGGATTCCTGCTGGGCCAGAGGATGATGCTTCCAGAGATATACATAGGCCTGGCAGTCAATGAGATGATGGAACTCCAGACTGGCATTTTTCAGCAGCTTTTCCATGGCCTTTCTGTTGTAATCGGAAAGGTACAGCACACCGATCTCACTGCGCAGGGTGCTTACATCCTGGATCACCTCTGCAGTTCTGGTCTCCCGGATGGCAAATTCGTATTTTGACATATCAAAGGCCTTGGCCATATCCACAAAAGCCTTTACCGCAAAGGAATAATGCTGGGTGGATACGCCGAATTTCTTTTTGTAGCTGTTGTTTTTGGTATACTTTTCCAGTACATTCTGGTATTCCCCATAGATCTGCTTGGCATGGAGAAGGAATTCCGCCCCGTCATTTGTCAGGGTAACGCCACGGCCGTTTCGGTAAAACAGGGTAATCCCCAGCTCCTTCTCCAGCTCCTTGATACCGTTGGTCAGGGAGGGCTGGGCCACATAGAGCAGCTCTGCCGCCTTATTCATGGATTTCGTTTCTGCAATGGTAATTACGTAATTCAGCTGCGTTAATGTCATATTGTTCACCCGTGAAATAGAAGTTTAGTCTCTCTTGTCGTCGATCATATACAGCAGGGCATTTACGATGCAGGCTGCGATATTGCTGCCGCCTTTTCTTCCTCTGGCTACGATATAGGGTACATCTGCCTTCATGATCAGCTCCTTGGACTGCACCACGTTGACAAAGCCTACCGGAACGCCGATGATCAGCTCCGGCTGCAATTTGCCCTCTTCGATCAGCTCGTAGAGACGTACCAGGGCTGTAGGTGCGTTGCCGATGGCGAAGATCAGAGGCTTGTCCATAGCGGCTGCCTTATCCATACAGGCGGTTGCTCTGGTGCTGCCGTTCTTTTTGGCGATCTCTGCCACATCCTCGTCGGACATAAAGCAGTATACCTCTCCTCCATAGCGGGCCAGTGCTCTTTTGTTGATGCCGGACTTGGCCATCTGGGTATCGGTAACGATGCAGGCGCCGCCTTTAATAGCTGCCATAGCCTTTTCCACGACCCCTTCAGAGAAGGCCAGATTATCGGCATAATCAAAATCTGCGCTGGTATGAATACAGCGCTTTACGATCAGCTCTGTGCCGGGAAGCAGCTTTTTATCTCCCAGCTCCTGGGTAATAATGGCAAAGCTGCGGCTTTCAATATCTCTCGGTTTTACATTTTCAAGTTCGATCTTCATTCTCTTCTCCTTTACAGGCCTGTATTTAAAATTTCATAGATCTTGTCCATATCCAGATGCTTTCTCAGCTCTGCCGCCAGAATATCGTACTGGGTCTCCTTGAAGGCCTGGAAATCCACACCGGTGATCTCTTCGGTATCCAGATGCTTCACCCGGCCGATGCCCCGGATCACAGCCTTGGCTACCTCTTCCTTGTCAAATACACCGTGAACGTAGGTACCGTATACGTTGCCCTTCTGGGCGCCATCCTTTTTGGTTCCTTTTTTCTGAACGAAATCCTCGATCTCCGTGGCCGGCTTTACACCCTCTTTCAGGGTAGTTACCCCCATATGGATCTCATAGCCGGAAAGCTCCACGCCGTTCAGATCTGTCAGAGCGCCTTCAATGCCGGTAAAGGTACCGTTTACTCTGGTTCTTGTTTTTTCCGGGGCGAATACCGTGTCCATGGGCAAAAGTCCCATACCACGGATGGTGCCGCCGGCTTCCACATGGTCCGGATCGGAAAGGGTGTCTCCCATCATCTGATAGCCTCCGCAGATACCGAAAATAATCTTTCCCGCAGCTGCTGCCTTTAAGATCAGGGCTTCCAGACCATTTTCCCGCATCCACAGGAGATCCTCCATGGTATTTTTGGTGCCGGGGAGAAGGATCATATCCGGATCTCCCAGCTCAGAAGCATTCTTTACGTAGCGCACCGTAACACCGGGCATACTCTCAAAGGGATTAAAGTCTGTAAAATTGGAAATACGGGGGAGACGGATCACCGCCAGATCAATGACCCCTACCTCATGGTGATTGTCAAAGCGCTCCGTCAGGCTGTCCTCGTCCTCCACCTGAATATGAAGATAGGGGGCCACGCCCACCACAGGAATACCGCTTTTTTCCTCCAGCATCTCCACGCCGGGATCCAGAATCGTCTTGTCTCCCCGGAATTTATTGATGATCAGGCCCTTCACCATGGCCTTCTCCTCTTCCTCCAGAAGAATAACCGTACCGATAAGCTGGGCAAATACGCCGCCCCGGTCAATGTCTCCCACCAGCAGTACCGGTGCATTCACCATTTTGGCCATGCCCATATTTACGATATCCTCCTGCTTCAGATTGATCTCCGCAGGACTTCCGGCTCCTTCGATAACAATAATATCGTTTTCCTCGGCCAGCTTGTTGTAGGCCTTCATAATATCCGGGATCAGCTTTGTCTTGTAGGCAAAATACTCTCTGGCACTCATGGTACCCAGTACCTCACCGTTTACGATGACCTGAGATCCTGTATCATTGGTAGGCTTCAGAAGAATGGGATTCATCAGCACGGAGGGTTTAATTCCAGCTGCCTCCGCCTGCATGACCTGGGCACGCCCCATTTCCAGACCTTCCTCTGTA
>CAZUBP010000208.1:0-2964 GCA_964618605.1 uncultured Lachnospiraceae bacterium
GCGCAATATAGTTAAGATAGATGTGATAGATCCGGGTACTGTACTCCATATACAGGGCCATTCGGGGAGGCGCCACCAGATAATCCAGAGCCAGATGGGGATCGGCCTGCACCAGACGGTCATCACTGGATCGGCCGGTGAAGCCTTTCCCGGACAGTCGCCGCACTCTCTCATTATTTACCTCCCGCACCCGCTTCACCACCTCAAAAAGTCTGGCTCTGCCGCCGATGCCATAGGCCTTTAAGGAGGGAGATACCGCCAGACAGATAGTCTTGGTGGTACGGCTCTCGTCCGCCACTACCAGGTTGGTGGTCATAGGATCCAGCCCCCGCTCCCGACATTCCACAGAAGCATAAAAGGACTTCAGATCGATAGCGACATAGGTTCTGTTCTCTGCCACGGCATTTCCCTCCTTTCTCTCTTCAAAAAGGGTAACACAAACCGGCAGGGACAATCAAGGCAACTGTTGTCTTTTTGTTATTTTCCCGGATACGGGTTACTGTATTGACGAAGTTTTAGGGGGATGCTATAACTTATGGTATCTCTACTTAATATTTTTAGAAATCGGAGGTATAGCCGATGACATTAAAAGACCTGAAAATCGGCGATAGTGCTACTATTACAAAGGTTGGCGGTAAAGGTGCCCTGCGCCAGCACTTCCTGGACATGGGTGTGATCCCCGGTGCAGAGGTCACAGTCGTGAAATTTGCCCCTATGGGAGATCCTATGGAACTGCAGATTCATGGATATGAACTGACCCTGCGACTGGCAGATGCGGATCAGATCCAGATCTCTCCTATTAAAGAGCGTACCAATCAGCACCGCCGTATTGATAAAATCTACCCGTCGGAGCATCCCGGACTGGGCGAGGACGGTAAATTCCATACAAAGGAGGATGAACATCCCCTTCCTCCGGGAACCCGGATCACCTACGCTCTGGTGGGAAACCAGAACTGCGGAAAAACCACCCTATTTAATCAGCTCACCGGTTCCAACCAGCATGTGGGCAATTTCCCCGGCGTCACCGTGGACAGAAAGGACGGCCCTATTAAGGGACACCCTGACACCAGCGTAACGGACCTGCCGGGTATTTATTCCATGTCTCCCTACAGCAGTGAGGAGATCGTATCCCGTAATTTTGTTCTCAGCGGCGAGCCCAAGGCCATTATCAATATCGTGGATGCCACTAACATCGAGCGAAACCTGTATCTCACCATGCAGCTGCTGGAAATGAATATTCCCATGGTTGTGGCCCTGAATATGATGGACGAGGTGATGAACAATAACGGCGCCATCGACATCAACACCATGGAATCCCTGCTGGGGGTTCCGGTGATCCCTCTGTCCGCAGCCAAGAATCAGGGTATTACGGAGCTGGTTGACCATGCCCTTCATATCGCCCAATATCAGGAACGGCCGAAAAATCAGGATTTCTGTCGAAAGGATGACCACGGCGGCGCTATCCACAGGGCTATTCATGCGGTGGAATCTGTGATCGAGGATCATTCCGAACGGGCCGGACTGCCTCTGCGTTTTGCCGCTACCAAAACCATCGAGGGAGATCCTCTGATTCTGTCCCAGCTGCAGCTGGATCAGAACGAGCGGGAAATGATTGAACATATTATTCTGCAGATGGAAAAAGAGGGGGGTATGGATCGCAACGCCGCCATCGCCGATATGCGTTTCGACTTCATCGAATATGTCTGTGAGCGTACCGTTCAAAAGCCCAGAGAAAGTAAGGAACGCATCCGCTCCGCCAAAATCGACCGGATCCTTACCGGCAAATGGACGGCTATTCCCTGCTTCGTACTTATTATGGCACTTGTATTTTTCCTGACCTTTGAGGTGGTAGGTGCCTTTCTCCAGGATCTTCTGGCAACCGGTATCGATGCCCTTACCGTTCTGGCAGACAACTGGATGACGGCAGCCAATGTTTCTCCTGTACTCCATAGTCTGGTGATTCAGGGCGTTTTTGAGGGCGTGGGCAGTGTGCTCAGCTTTCTTCCCATCGTAGTCACCCTGTTTTTCTTCCTTTCTCTTATGGAGGACAGCGGCTACGTAGCCCGGGTTGCCTTTTTCATGGACAGTCTGCTGCGAAAGATCGGTCTGTCCGGCCGCAGTATCGTACCCATGCTCATTGGCTTCGGCTGCACAGTTCCGGCGGTTATGTCCACCCGAACCCTTCCCAGCCGACGGGATCGAAAAATGACGATTCTACTGACCCCCTTTATGAGCTGTACCGCCAAGCTGCCTATTTATGCCTTCTTTGTAAGTGCCTTTTTCCCGGAGCACGGGGGTCTGGTAATGACCGGCCTGTATCTTCTGGGTATCGTGACGGGCATTCTTGTGGCCTTTCTGCTGAAGGGTACCATGTTCAAGGGTGAGGCAGTACCCTTCGTTATGGAGCTGCCCAACTACCGGCTTCCGGGACTGAAAAACGTGGCCCAGCTGATCTGGGAAAAGGCGAAGGATTTCCTCAGCCGTGCCTTCAGCGTTATCCTTCTGGCAACCATTCTGGTATGGTTTCTCCAGAGCTTCGACGGCAACCTTCATCTGGCCGTGGATTCCTCTAAGAGCCTGATGGCTTCCCTGGCCAACCTGCTGGTGCCCCTCCTTACCCCCCTGGGACTGGGAGACTGGCGCATCGTCACCGCTCTCATCAGCGGTATCATGGCCAAGGAAAGTGTTATTTCTACCCTGGGCATTCTCTTCGGCAACGATCTTTCCGCCGTTTTATCGCCCCTGTCCGCCGCTACTTTGCTGGTATTCTCCCTGCTGTACACTCCCTGCGTGGCTTCCATCGCTGCCATCCGTCGGGAACTGGGTACCGGCTGGGCCGCCGGTGTGGTGCTGTGGCAGTGTGTTGTCGCCTGGATCGTAGCTTTTCTGGCACGATGCCTCTTTATAGTCGTAGGCTTAGGCTGATAAAGTATCCATAACATATTTTGAACAAATAAACAGCAC
>CAZUBP010000209.1:0-2960 GCA_964618605.1 uncultured Lachnospiraceae bacterium
GTAGCATCCAGCTTACCGTAACGGATGTTTTCCTTTACCGTACCGGTAAACAAATGGGTATCCTGCAATACGATGCCCAGGGAACGCCGAAGATCATCCTTCTTGATCTTATTCAGGTTGATGCCGTCGCAGCGGATGGCTCCCTCCTGCACATCATAGAACCGAGTGATCAGATTAATGATGGTGGTCTTACCGGCACCGGTGGAGCCTACAAAGGCGATCTTCTGTCCCGGCTGAGCAAACAGGTTGATATCGTGAAGGATCGTTTTCTGGGGAACATAGCTGAAATTCACATCCTTAAAGACTACATCACCCTTTAATTCAATATAATCTGTACCGCTGCCGTCTCTGTGGGTATGCTTCCAGGCCCAGGTACCGGTACGTCCCTCTGCCTCCTGCAGCGTGCCGTCTGCAGCCTTCTTTGCATTTACCAGAGTTACATAGCCCTCATCCACCTCCGGTTTTTCCTCCAGAAGCTTAAAGATTCTCTCAGCACCGGCCAAAGCCATAACGATAGCGTTCAGCTGCTGGCTGATCTGGTTGATAGGCATGTTAAAGCTCTTGTTGAAGGTCAGAAAGCTGGCCAGCTTACCTAAGGTCAGACCGTTAAATCCGGTAATGGCCATGGCACCGCCGACAATAGCAATAATAACGTAGCTTACGTTTCCGATCTGTGCATTTACAGGCATCAGGATATTGGCAAAGCTGTTGGCATTGTTGGCACTGTCAAAAAGCTGATCGTTCAGCTGGTTGAAATGCTCAATACTCTGCTCCTCGTGACAGAATACCTTGATGACCTTCTGTCCTTCCATATGTTCCTCGATGTAACCGTTGACAATACCCAGATCCTTCTGCTGCTGCATAAAGTACCGACCACTGAGTCCGGCGATCTTCTTAGTTACAAACAGCATAAGGAATACCATAACAAAGGTAAGTCCTGTCAGAGGAATACTCAGCTTTACCATACAGAATACTACACTGATAATGGTAACAAAGCTGTTGATAAACTGGGGAATACTCTGGCTGACCATCTGACGCAGTGTATCAATATCGTTGGTGTAGATGGACATGATATCACCGTGGGAATGGGTGTCAAAGTAGGAGATCGGCAGGGACTCCATATGGGCAAACAGATCGTCTCGGAGTGCCTTCAGTGTACCCTGGGTAACCACAACCATGATCTGATTGTATACAAGGGCACAGATAACACCGATCAGATAGAAACCGGCCACTCTGAGGATCGCTGCTGTAAGAGGTCCGAAATCCGGTGCCTGAGATCCCAGCATGGGAACGATATACACGTCGATCAGATCCTGCATAAACATGGTACCCTGCACATTGCACAGTACACCTGCGATGATCATTACAAATACCAGACACATCTGAGGACCGTACAGATGCATCAGATAGCCGAACAGCTTCTTTAAGATGACTTCGGGATGCTCGATTTTTACTTTCGGTCCCATGTTTCTTCTGCCGCCGGGGCCTTTAAATTCTTTTGCTTTTTCTTCTGCCATTACTGTTCGCCCCCTTCCTCAATATCAAAATCTCCGGTTCCGGAGGTCTGAGATTCGTATACATCACGATAGATCTCATTATTCTGCAGCAATTCCTCATGGGTACCGTAACCGTCAATATGTCCGTTATCCATGACAATAATATGATCTGCTGCCTCAATACTGGATACACGCTGCGCAATAATGATCTTGGTAGTTCCCGGAATATGGGAAGCCATAGCCTTACGGATACGGGCATCCGTAGCTGTATCCACGGCACTGGTACTGTCATCCAGGATCAGCACCTTTGGATTTTTCAACAGGGCTCTGGCGATACACAGACGCTGCTTCTGTCCGCCGGATACGTTGGTACCACCCTGCTCAATATACGTATTATAGCCCTCAGGCAGCTGGGAAATAAAATCATCGGCACAGGCCAGACGACAGGCTTCCTTGCACTCCTCGTCTGTGGCGTCCTTATTTCCCCATTTCAGGTTGTTTAAGATCGTGCCGGAAAACAGCACATTTTTCTGTAATACTACCGCTACTGTATTTCGCAGGGTCTCCAGATCGTAGGTACGGACATCCTTTCCTCCTACATATACGGCACCCTCCGTCACATCATACAGACGGCTGATAAGGTTGACCAGCGTAGATTTGGAAGAACCGGTACCGCCGATAACACCGATGGTCTCGCCGGATTTAATGTCCAGGTTGATATCCTGGAGCACATTTTCCCGGCTTCCCTTCTGATAGGAAAAGCTTACGTGATCAAAACGAATGCTGCCATCCTTCACCTCGAAGTCCGGATCCTCCGGATTCACAAGATCTGCCTTCTCCTCCAGAACCTCAGCAATACGCTTGGCACTGGCACCACTCATGGTGATCATAACAAATACCATGGACAGCATCATCAGACTCATAAGGATATTCATGCAGTAAGCCAGAAGGCTCATAAGCTCTCCGGTGGTCAGCTGATCCTGCACGATCATTTTGGCGCCCATCCAGGACAGCAGAATAATACAGGTGTACACGGTAAACTGCATCAGGGGCATATTGGAAACGACAATACGCTCTGCCCTAACGAACATGCGGTATACGTTCTCGCTGGCCTTGTGGAAACGATTCTTTTCGTAATCCTCACGTACATAGGCCTTTACCACACGAATAGAGGAAACATTTTCCTGAACGCTGGCATTCAGGTCATCGTACTTTTTGAAGGTCTGCTCAAAATAGCGGGATGCTCTGGGGATCATAAGACACAGGGCAACTCCCAGAAAGATAACAGCCACAAGATAAATGCTGGCCAGTCTGGCATTGATATAAAAAGCCATGATCATAGCGGTAATCAGACTGATAGGGGAACGGACAAACATACGCAGGATCATCTGGTAGGCATTCTGCAGGTTGGTTACATCCGTTGTCATACGGGTTACCAGACCCGCTGTACTGTACTTATCAATA
>CAZUBP010000210.1:0-2938 GCA_964618605.1 uncultured Lachnospiraceae bacterium
GAGAGAGCCGGTATCCATTCCGGAGACAGTATCTCCGTATATCCGGCACAGACCATCAGCGATAAGGCTAAGGCTACCATCGAGGAGTACACCAAGCGTCTGGCACAGGCTCTCCATGTACTGGGTATGATCAATATTCAGTTCATTGTCAGCAGCGAGGACGAGGAGGTTTACGTTATTGAGGTAAATCCCCGTTCCAGCCGTACCGTGCCCTATATCAGCAAGGTAACAGGTATTCCCATTGTTCCCCTGGCTACAAGAGCTATTCTGGGTCACTCCATCCGTGAGATGGGATATGAGCCGGGACTGCAGCCGGAGGCTAAGCATTTTGCTATCAAGATGCCCGTATTCTCCTTTGAGAAGATCCGTGGCGCAGATATCAGCCTGGGACCGGAGATGAAATCCACCGGTGAGTGTCTGGGTATTGCCGAGAACTTTAACGAGGCTCTGTACAAGGCCTTTATCGGTGCCGGAATCCAGCTGCCCAAGTATAAAAATATGATCATGACCATTCGTGAGGATGAGAAAGAGGAATCTCTGGATATTGCCCGTCGCTTTGAAGCTCTGGGCTACAAGATCTACGCTACCAGAGGTACCGCCAACTACTATCGTGAGAATGGGGTACATGCTATCCGTACAAACAAGATCGAGCAGCCCTCACCGAACCTGATGGATCTGATCCTGGGTCACAAGATCGACCTGGTTATCGATATTCCCTCCAACGGTGTGGAACACTCCAGAGACGGTTTCCTGATCCGTCGAAATGCTATTGAGACAGGTGTAAACGTACTTACAGCTATCGACACAGCCAAGGCGCTGGTAGCCAGTCTGGAAAATACGGATTTAAACAAGATCGAGCTGATCGATATTGCTACAATCGCCCGCAGGGGCTAAAAATACGAAGGTGTATGGCATAAGGGGCGCTGATCTCGTCATACACTTTCAGAAAAAAGGTGTACAATGCTGGAATATGTAAAGGTAATTCTACTGGGAATCGTAGAGGGTATTACTGAGTGGCTGCCCATCAGCAGCACCGGTCACATGATTCTCGTGGAGGAATTTGTAAAGCTCCAGGTTCGGGAGGAATTCCTGGAGGTGTTTCGGGTCGTGATACAGCTGGGAGCCATCCTGGCGGTGGTAGTGCTGTACTGGAACAAGCTGTGGCCCTTCCACAGAAAGGAGCAGCGGGAGAGAAGCTGGTTCGCCAATCCCTGTGAAAAGGGCGCGGGAAAAGCGCTGCAGCAGTTTGCCGATCATTATGTGGATATGTCCAAGATCGTTCTGTGGCTGAAGATCATTGTGGCCATTATCCCGGCTATGATCTTTGGTCTGCTCCTGGATGACTGGATGGATGAGCATTTTTACAATTATGTAGTGGTGGCGGTGGCGCTGATCGTTTACGGTGTGATCTTCATTGTACTGGAAAATCGCAACAAGGATAAACGGCCCACCTACACGAAGCTAAAACATATCAGCTTCAAAACAGCATTGGGGATCGGCCTGTTTCAGGTATTATCCCTGATCCCCGGAACATCCCGTTCCGGTTCCACCATTATCGGTGGTATGCTGTTGGGCACCAGCCGGGAGCTGGCAGCGGAGTTTACCTTTTTCCTGGGTATTCCGGTAATGGCAGGTGCCAGCCTGTTAAAACTGGTAAAATTCGGCTTTGCTTTTGAGGGCAACGAGATCGTCCTGCTGCTGTTAGGTATGGTGGTATCCTTCGGGGTGTCCATCCTGGCGATCCGATTCCTCATGGGTTATATTAAGAAACACGATTTCAAGGTGTTCGGCTGGTACAGAATCGTACTGGGAGCACTGGTACTTGTTTATTTTGCAGTGAAATCCATGGTTGCCGCCTGATAAGGGGCTGACCGAAATAAGGGAGGGTTTGACATGACGAAGAAAAAAGTTGTAGTGGCTTTGGGACACACCGCTTTGGGAAAAACCATGCCGGAACAGAGAGAGAACGTAAAGAAAGCAGCAAAGGCCATTGCCGATCTGGTGGAGGAAGGGGCTGAGGTTGCCATTACCCACAGCAATTCCAATCAGGTGGGTATGATCCATACCGCCATGAATGAGTTTGGCCGTGATCATGAGGATTATACGGTTGCTCCCATGTCTGTCTGCTCTGCCATGAGCCAGGGCTATATCGGATACGATCTTCAGAACGCTATCCGTACAGAGCTTCTTCACAGAGGTATCTACAAACCGGTTTGTACCGTGCTTACCCAGGTGCCGGTGGATCCCTATGATGACGCTTTTGATGAGCCGACCAAGGTTATCGGCCGTATCCTTACCAAGGAGGAAGCCGAGGCAGAGGAAGAGAAGGGCAATTACGTAACAAAGGTGGAAGGTGGCTATCGCCGTATCGTGGCAGCACCTGCTCCCCAGGGAATTATTGAGATCGATTCCATCCGTGTCCTTCTGGAAGCCGGACATATCGTTATTGCCTGCGGTGGCGGCGGTATTCCCGTACTCCAGCAGGAGAGAAATCTGAAGGGCGCCAGCGCCATTATCGAGAAGGATTATGTATGCGGCCTGATGGCTTCCATGGTGGATGCCGACGAGCTGCTGCTGCTCACCGGTGTAGATGAGCTGTCCATCGGTTACGGTACAGACAAGGAAGAGAAGCTGGGGCTGATCTCCACAAATGATGCCCGCAGATACATGAAGGAAGAGCAGTTTGATAAAAAGACGGTATATCCCAAGCTGAAAGCATCTGTAGAGTTTGTGGATAAGAGACCGGGTCGCCTGGCCGTGATCACTTCCCTGGAGAAAGCCAAGGAAGGCTATCTGGAAAAGGCAGGCACTATTATTAAATAGGATACAGTTAAAGAGAATCGGTTTTCAGGCCGGTTCTCTTTTTATGCGAGAACAATAGTAAAAAGAACAAAAATATCATGGTAATATTGAAAAAGAAATACGGGGGTGCTATACT
>CAZUBP010000211.1:0-2900 GCA_964618605.1 uncultured Lachnospiraceae bacterium
CTCTGTCGGCAGCTCCGCTGCTGGATCAGGTGGCTATCAATCTGTATAATATGATGCGCAGCAACAGCGTAACCGGTGCCTTTATCGTGCTGAACACGGAGGATCTGGAGCCTTCCATGACTTCCGGAGAGTATATCACCAAGCCCGGTCTGTATTTCCGTGTGGAAAACTCTTCTACCCCCGCCTCTGTGGGCCACCAGCGGATCCTGGTGGAACGTTCCCCTGTCTCTGTACTTCGCAAAAATTCCATGCTGTTCTCCGATACCTGGGATCTGAATTTTGATTTTTCCGAAACCAATACTCCCTATTATGATTTCTTTTATATGCCTTTCCAGGCCGCCTATGCCAGCAAGGGAAAGGATTACGACTGGAGCACGCTGGGCTACTGGAGTTCTCCCTATATGCCCTTGAACGGAGATACCTCCGCCATCGCCTATTCCGTTCCCCTGATGCTGGCTGACGGCACGGTGTACGGTGTGCTTGGCGTGGAGCTTTCCGTGGAATATATGTATTCCCAGCTTCCCCTGCTTGAGCTGTCCTCCAAGGGAGACGGCATCTATTTCCTGGCGAAATCCACGGCCTTCGACAACGTTTATGAAGATATATTTGCCAACACCACTTCCAAATGGATAGACTCCACCTCCGGAAGCTATGTCACCGTGGACACAGAGAATTACTACGCTTACGCCTGTCCCATGAACCTGTATACCTCCGCCAGCCCCTTTGCCGACGAACAATGGGTTCTGGTAGGTGCTCTGCCCAAAACCACACTGCGGGCCCTTTCCCACACGGTGTCCCTTATTCTTATCTTCTCTGTTATTCTGGCGCTCACCGTGGGACTTATTGCCAGCCTGATCTGCAGCACACGGATCCAGCGGCCTATTGCCCGCCTTTCCGGGGAGATCAGCAACAGCAGCCTGGGCATATCCACCCAGCCCCATCCTACAGGTATCCGGGAAATTGACGCCATGCTGGATGAGCTGGTGTACCTGAACCACAGTATCAGTGAAAATGAGAAAAAGTTCTCTCGCATTCTGGAAATGTCCAGTGTGACGCTGGCCGGTTTTCTGGTGGATTACCAGGAGAATTCCCTGCTGATCACCAACGGATTTTACCGCATTATCGGACGGCCGGAGCTGGAGGCGGAAAAGCTTTCTCCCAAGGAATTCGATGCTGTGCTGGAATCTATGAACAGCTACACTGTGGAAACGGATTTTTCCTCTGATGCCAGGATCTACCGGATCCCTGAAAAGACAAAGACCCGCTTTGTCAGCCTGAAGCTGCGGCGGGATGCAGACAAATGTTATGGTCTGATAGAGGATGTCACCCAGTCCGTTCTCTCCAAGCAGATCCTTACCCACGAAAGGGATCATGATTCCCTTACCAATCTGTATAACCGAAGAGCCTTCTGGGAAAAAACCGGGGAGCTGTTTAATCAGCATCCCGAGGATATCGGTCTGGGCGCCTTCCTTATGATCGACCTGGACAACCTGAAGTACATTAACGATACCTACGGCCATGAGTACGGCGACCGCTACATCGTTCAGGCCGCAGCCTCCATGGTGCAGGGCTGCCCCACTAACGCCTTTATTGCCCGTATATCCGGGGACGAATTCAATATTTTCATCTACGGCTACAACAACCGGAAGGAACTGGAATATCAGATCCGCCAGCTGCGCAGCTGTATGACCTCTGCCTATATTGTATTGGCCAATGGCCAGCATCAGGCCATCAAATCCTCTCTGGGTGTGGCCTGGTATCCCGAGGACAGCCAGTATATGGAAGAGCTGTCCAAATATGCGGATTACGCTATGTATGAAGTAAAGAAGCAGTCCAAGGGCGGCTTCAAATACTTTGACCGGGAGTCTTATCAGGGACAGGATGAGCAAATGCGCAATTCCATCGCCCTCACCAAGCTCATTGAGCGCCAGTCTATTTTCTTTATTTTCCAGCCCATTGTAGACGCCCACACGGGTATCATCTTTGGTTACGAGGCTCTGATGCGTCCCAACATCCCGGAGTTTAGCTCTGTGAACGATCTCCTTTCCGTTGCCCGTCAGGAAGGAAAGCTGCATGATATTGAAGAAATGACCTTCTTCCTGTCCATGAAGCCCTTCGTGGAAATGATCCGCCATGGCAACATTGCCCCTGACAGCTATCTCTTCGTGAATACGATCCCCAACCAGCGGCTGAGTCCCGCCAGTGAGAAGAAATTCCAGTCAAAATACCGGGCTTATCTGTCTCAGCTGGTTATCGAACTGACAGAGGATGAACGGGTCGTTGGGGAAACATTGGATAAGAAGCTGCAGATACAGCGGGAATTGCATGGCAAGATCGCCCTGGACGACTACGGCTCCGGGTACAATCAGGAAAAGGTGCTCCTCTCCGTGTCTCCGGACTTCATCAAGCTGGATATCGATATTGTCCGGGGTATTGAGAACAGCCTGGATAAGCGAACCATCGTGGAGCACATCGTCAACTATGCCCATACACGGAATAAATTCGTGATCGCTGAGGGCGTGGAAAATCGCAACGAGGCCATCACCCTTATTCGTCTGGGTGTGGATTATCTCCAGGGATATTATCTGGCCCGGCCCCAGAAAACTCCTGCCGAGGTATCCTGGGACGCCCTTCGCACCATTAAGTCCCAGCACTAGTACTAGACCGCCTGCTCTTTATTTTTCCGGTACCAGACGGACCACCAGAGTCTCCAGGGCCCCGGTGAAGGGCAGCAGCAATAGCGTACACAGAACATTAAAGACGGTGTGGGTCACCGCAATTCCCGTGAGAGAGGCCGCTTCCTCCAGCAGGGCCGGATGAAAGAAAAAGTCCGCCAGGCTAAGGGCCACGACTCCCACCAGAGTTCCGATTACATTAAAGAAAAAATGCACCAGAGCTGC
>CAZUBP010000212.1:0-2864 GCA_964618605.1 uncultured Lachnospiraceae bacterium
CTTCACCCTTGTAAGAGCAAAATGCTGTAGGAATGCAAAGAATAGCACCTGCTGCATCATAACGAACAAAAGCGGGAGATGTACAATCCCAAGCGGTATATCCTCTGGCCTCGAAGGTTGCACGAAGTCCACCGGAGGGGAAGGAAGATGCATCCGGCTCGCCTTTGATCAGCTCTTTACCGGAAAAGCTCATGAGCACCTTGCCGTTAGGCATGGGCGCAGTGATAAAGGAATCATGTTTTTCAGCGGTAACGCCTGTCAGAGGCTGGAACCAATGGGTGTAATGGGTTGCACCCTTTTCAATAGCCCATTCTTTCATCTCGTGGGCAATAACATCAGCAATGGAGG
The DNA here is from genome assembly GCA_964618605.1 of uncultured Lachnospiraceae bacterium. Lineage (GTDB taxonomy): Bacteria > Bacillota > Clostridia > Lachnospirales > Lachnospiraceae > UBA11957. The sequence continues at coordinate 349 of CAZUBP010000212.1, forward strand.
GATCCAGATCCTTTCCCTCTTCGATCGTTTTCTTTAATTCTGCGTAAACCTTTTTGGGAAGGCGTTCTCTCATGACAGAATCATTAAAGACATTTTCTCCGAAAATCTCGGAAACTTTTACATATTCGCTCATAATATCCTCCTTGTGTCACATAAAAAAGGGCACTCCACTTCAGTGGAACGCCCTTGTTCTCTGCACCATTGGAAACCATCCAACTGAAACCAAAATACAACATTCTGCACAAAAATGCAAGCATAAATTACATTGTATTCATTTCAGTACAACTCAGGCCTTGCCTACTGATCCGAACAGTTCCATTTTTTCCTTAACGCAGGCAACGATGGCTTCTGCACCGGGTTTCAGCAGCTTACGGGGATCATATCCCTTGCCCTGCAGATCTTTTCCTTCTTCAATATATTTACGTGTTGCCTCAGCAAATGCCAGCTGACACTCTGTATTTACGTTGATCTTGGAAACGCCAAGGCTGATTGCCTTTTTGATCTGATCAGCGGGAATACCTGTACCACCGTGAAGAACCAGCGGCATATCGCCGGTAAGCTGCTGGATAGCATCCAGTGTATCAAAGCTAAGTCCGGCCCAGTTAGCGGGATATTTGCCATGGATGTTGCCGATACCGGCTGCCAGCATATCTACACCTAAATCTGCGATCATCTTGCACTCTTCCGGATTAGCGCACTCACCGTTGGAGACAACGCCGTCCTCCTCACCGCCGATACCGCCTACCTCAGCCTCGATAGAAAGGCTCTTGCCATGGGTAAGGGCTACCAGTTCCTTTGTTTTGGCTACATTCTCCTCGATGGGATAATGGGAACCATCAAACATTACGGAAGAAAATCCGGCTTCAATACATTTCAGACAGCCTTCATAGCTGCCGTGATCCAGATGAAGAGCTACGGGAACGGAAATGTTCATCTCTTCCAGCATACCGTTTACCATACCGGTAATGGTCTTGTAGCCTACCATATATTTACCTGCACCCTCAGATACCTGTAAGATAACCGGGGACTTGCATTCCTGAGCAGCTGTCAAAATAGCCTTTGCCCATTCCAGATCGTTGATGTTAAATGCGCCAACCGCATAATGTTCTGCTTTCGCTTTATCAAGCATTGCTTTTGCTGATACTAACATTCTCTACCTCCTTCTCTAAACGGTCTGACAGCCATTGTCAGACTCACACGTTTTTACCATTATATATCATCCTATACTAAAAATAAAGGTAAAACTAACAGAAACCTTCGATTACAGCAACGGGATCTCCTTTTCCTTTGTAGGCATCAGCACCAGGGGCAATGCCTGCTTTTTATTTTCTATTACGGCATAGTCCACGCTGCCTCCGTATTCGCCGTCCAGGGTCCAGCTGACCGCCTCATCGCATTCTACCGTCAGCTTACTGGTCTTAAAGGTATCAATAAGATCGCTGGTGTCCTCCTGACTCATAAGGCAGCCTACGATCTCAGCCAGCTCCAGAGGATTCTGGGGATTATGGATCAGGGTAACCTCAAAGTACCCGTCGTTAAGCTCTACATTTTTGCCGGTAAGATTTTTCATGCCTCCTACAGACATAGAATTTGTAATCATACCGTAAATATACTCTCCTTCGTAGGTAGCCACATCGGTAATAAACCGCATATGGTAGGATTTCACATCAAAGATCTCCTTGGCTCCCTGGAGAACGTAGGCCAGATAGCCCAGAGAATTCTTCATCTGCTGATCGGTCTGGTAGGAAACCTCCGTAAACACGCCAAAGGCTGCTACATAGACAAAATAATCTTTATTAAAGAGACCGATATCCACATGGCGTACCTCACCGTCAACGATCTGCTGTGCCGCAACCGTCATCTCCCGGGATATCTGCAGACTGGAAGCAAAATCATTGGTGCTGCCGGCGGGAATATAGCCGATAGGAACCTCTCTGTCGGCCTCCATATAGCCCTTTACCGTCTCATCTAGTGTACCGTCTCCACCACAGCACACGATGAGATCTGCCCATTCACAGGCCTCCTTTACCTGGATAGCAGCATCCTTTCTTTCCTGTGTAGGATGTACCTGCACCTCATAACCACCCTTGACGAACACATCCACCACATCCAGCAGCTTGCTGCGAATCATGGCTTTTCCTGCGTGAGGATTAAATACAAAAAATATTCTTTTTTTCATGATCACTCTTGTCTTTTCCTTGCTATTATTTCAGAATAGTGCAATTTTACACCATTTAACAGCAAGATACAACTTCTCGAATTTAAAATATATATAAAAAATGGGTGAACAAAAATTTTGTTCACCCATTAACGTATACAAAAACTTATACCAGCTCCAGAACTACTTCCATAGCTGCATCGCCCTTACGAGGTCCGATCTTGATGATACGTGTGTAACCACCATTGCAGTCTGCGTATTTCGGAGCGATCTCTGTAAACAGTTTGTCTACCAGATCAACCTGTTTTGTATTTTTCTTCTTTCCAGCCTGTGCAGTTGGAACTTCTTTTACTGGATA
>CAZUBP010000213.1:0-2810 GCA_964618605.1 uncultured Lachnospiraceae bacterium
TTGGAGTGGCTGCCCGAAATTCTTCGGAAGAGTAGACGCAGACGGAGCCCAACCGTTATAGTGGGGGAGATATCGAAGTATTTTCCGTATCTCATGAGAGTATGATTACGATCATAAACCAGAGTGGTACCGCGAGGACATCCTTAGTCTTTCGTCTCTGCAAGCATTGCTTGATGGAGATTGAAAGGCTTTTTCTTTTTGTTGACATGCAGAAACGTATATCTATTAAAGAAACAGGAGGAACACAACATGATGAATCACAGAAAGTATACAAGACAGTATTTTATGCCGCCGGAAACCTGTATGGACTGGGCGAAGAAGGAATATGTAGAAAAAGCACCCAAGTGGTGCAGCGTAGACTTAAGAGACGGTAACCAGGCGCTGGTTATCCCCATGAGTCTGGATCAGAAGGTGGCTTTTTTCCAGCTCCTTTGCAAGGTTGGTTTTAAGGAGATCGAGGTAGGCTTCCCGGCCGCCTCCGATACAGAGTTTATTTTCCTTCGTACCCTTATTGAGCAGAATCTGATTCCGGAGGATGTAACGATCCAGGTGCTGACACAGGCTCGTGAGCATATCATCAAGAGAACCTTTGAGGGACTGAAGGGCTGCAAAAATGCCATCGTTCACGTTTACAATTCTACCTCTCTGGCACAGCGGGAGCAGGTATTCAGAAAAGATAAGGCAGAGATCTTAAAGATCGCTGTTGAGGGCGCTACCCTGTTGAAGAAGCTTACGGAGGAAGCAGGAGCCAATTATCGTTTTGAGTACAGCCCGGAGAGCTTTACCGGTACAGAGCCGGAGTATGCACTGGAGGTTTGCAACGCCGTTCTGGATGTTTGGAAACCCACACCGGATCGCAAGGCCATCATCAATCTGCCGGTTACCGTTGAGCTGTCCATGCCCCACGTTTACGCCAGCCAGATCGAGTATATGAGCAAAAATATGCATTATCGTGACAGCGTAGAGATCTCTCAGCATCCCCACAATGACCGTGGCTGCGGTGTGGCTGATACAGAGATGGGTATGCTGGCCGGTGCAGACCGTGTAGAGGGTACTCTTTTCGGCAACGGCGAGCGTACAGGTAATGTGGATATCATTACACTGGCTATGAATATGTATATGCAGGGCGTGGATCCCGAGCTGGATTTCTCCAATATGCCCGCTATTGTTGAAGAATATGAGAAATACACCGGCATGAAGGTAAATGAGCGTTCACCCTACAGCGGCGAGCTTGTCTTTGCTGCTTTCTCCGGTTCCCATCAGGATGCTATTGCTAAGGGTATGAAATGGATCGAGGAGAAAAATCCCGACCACTGGACCGTTCCCTATCTGCCCATTGATCCCCATGATGTGGGACGCAACTACGATGCAGACGTTATTCGTATCAACAGCCAGTCCGGAAAGGGCGGCGTAGGCTATATCCTGGAGACAAAATTCGGCCTTTGCCTTCCGGCAAAGATGCGGGAAGCCATGGGCTATGCCGCAAAGGATGTTTCCGATGTGAACCACAAGGAGCTGCAGCCTGAAGAGATCTTCGAGATCTACAAAAAGACCTTCGAACATATTCAGGGACCCCTGCAGATCGAAGCTATTCATTATCGTCAGGAGGAAGAGGGCCGCATGACAGCTATGGTAGATTCCCTCTTCAACGGAGAGAAAAAGCATACAGAGGCCCTGGGAAATGGTCGTCTGAACGCTGTCAGCAATGCACTTAAAGAAGCCTATAACCTTAGCTACAGCCTGGTAACCTATCAGGAGCATGCCCTTGAGAGAAGCTCTTCTTCCAGAGCCATTGCCTATGTTGGTATTGAGGATGAGAATGGCAAGCTGTTCTGGGGAAGCGGCGTGGACGCCGATATTATCCGTGCTTCCGTAGATGCTCTGGTAAATGCTCTGAATAATGCTCTGATTGCCTGAAAACAATTGCAAACCGGGGATAAAACAGATACAATGATACCAAGTGTCGATTTAGTATGCTAATGTTAAAAAGAGGAGATTGTTATGGAAGTTTTGTATAAGAGCACCAGAGGATCCGGGGAGACAGTGACAGCCTCCGCAGCTATTCTGAAGGGGCTGGCTGAGGACGGCGGTCTGTTCGTTCCCACACAGATCCCCACCCTGGATGTACCGGTGGAAAAGCTGGCCGGGATGTCCTATCAGGAAGTTGCCTATGAGGTAATGAGCCGCTTTTTCAGCGATTTTACAGAGGAAGAGTTAAAGCACTGTATCAACGCAGCCTATGACAGCAAATTTGATACAGAGGAGATAGCCCCCATTCGGGAAGCAGATGGCGTGTATTATCTGGAATTGTTCCACGGTGCCACCATCGCCTTCAAGGATATGGCTCTTTCTATTCTTCCCCACCTGATGACCACATCTGCCAGAAAGAATCAGATCAAGAACGATATCGTGATCCTTACCGCCACCTCCGGTGATACAGGTAAGGCAGCTCTGGCAGGCTTTGCGGATGTTCCGGGAACAAAGATCATCGTCTTTTATCCCAAGGATGGCGTCAGCCCCATACAGAAAGCCCAGATGGTGACCCAGAGAGGGGAAAATACCCATGTTGTAGCCATCAACGGTAACTTCGACGATGCCCAGACCGGTGTTAAGAAGATGTTTAACAACAAGGAGCTGGCTGCTGAGCTTGCAGCAAAGGGATATCAGTTCTCCTCTGCAAACTCTATCAATATCGGTCGTCTGATCCCTCAGGTTGCCTACTATGTATATGCTTATGCACAGCTGGTGAAAAAAGGTGTGCTGAAAGCGGGAGAGCCTCTGCGTGTGGTTGTTCCCACTGGAAACTTCGG
>CAZUBP010000214.1:0-2792 GCA_964618605.1 uncultured Lachnospiraceae bacterium
CTCGAAGCGAGCGCAGGCGGAGCACCGGAAAGATATATATGTGAGGGCAGCCTCGTATTATACGGACAACCTCATGTTATATGGATAATCTCCTATTATATGGATAGCTACTTACAACTACCCTTCAAAATACCGGGTCAAAAATTGCTTGGTTCTCTCCTGGGTAGGATGTTCAAAAACCTCCTGGGGTGTACCATACTCGGCTACCACACCTTCATCCAGAAACAGCACCTTGTCCGACACATCCCGGGCAAACTGCATTTCATGTGTGACGATCAACATGGTAGCATGCTGGTCTGCCAGTCCCCGGATAACCTTCAATACCTCTCCCGTCAGCTCCGGATCCAACGCCGACGTAGGCTCATCAAAGCAGAGAATATCCGGCTGCATCATCAGCGCCCTGGCGATAGCCACACGCTGCTGCTGTCCTCCGGATAACTGGTGAGGATAATTGTCCATCTTGGCACTCAAGCCCACACTGTCCAGCAGGGCTTCTCCCTGCTTCCGAATATCCGCCAGTACCTTTGTCTTGTTGCCCTTATACTCCGGCTTTTTCTGCTCCATCAGTGTCTTGGCCAAAGTTACATTTTCCAGGGCCGTGTACTGGGGAAAAAGGTTAAAATTCTGGAAAACCATGCCAAAATGCAGGCGATTTTCCCGAATCTGTGCCTCGGACATACGCTGTGTCTCATTAGAATCAAACACCACCTGATCGTTTACCAGTATACGACCGCTGGTGGGAGTTTCCAGGAAATTCAGGCAGCGAAGAAGGGTCGTCTTTCCGCTTCCCGATGTACCGATCATGGACAGAGCCTCTCCCTTTTCCAGATTAAAGCTGATATCCTTGAGAACCTGAGTGTCCTCAAAGGTTTTACAGATATGCTGTACCTCTAAAATCGGCATTTCGCCACCTCCTTATCTAAAGTAATTCAACTTATCTTCCAGTCGTCCCAGAAGAAGCGTCAGAATTCCGTTGAAGATCAGATAGTATACTGCCGTGAAAAACAGGGGCCAGATCTGTCCGGAAATACCATTGGAGCCCTTCATAAAGGCCTGACCTGCCCAGATGATCTCCTGCAGGGCAATAATGCGGGCCAGAGAAGTATCCTTAACCAGCGTAATGATCTCATTGGACATAGGCGGCACGATGCGCTTGATCATCTGCAGCAGGGTAACCCGGAAAAAGATCTGGGACTTTGTCATGCCCAGCACCAGACCGGCCTCCTGCTGTCCGATGGGTACACCCTGAATACCGCCGCGGTAAATCTCGGAAAAATAGCAGGAATAATTAAAGATGAAGGCCACCGCTGCCGCTGCAAATCTTCCGTTTTCCCCACCGCCCCAGATAGCATTATGGAGCACCAGTCCCGGAAAATAATAGATAATCAGCAACTGGATCATCAGAGGCGTACCTCTGACGATCCATACAATGATTTTTACTAAGGCGCTAAGCGGCCTGAATTTTGACATGGAGCCGAAGGCGATGATCAATCCCAGAGGAAAGGCGCCCAGCAGCGTCACAAAGAATAATTTTAATGTCTGTAAAAAGCCCACATTCAATGCATTGACCACTATGGGCATCTGTTCCATTATCGTTTCCATGAAATCCCTTCGCTTCCCAAATAAATATCCGGCTTGTGTTTCTTACTGTGCTATCAGTGCAGCCTGAAGATCGTAGGTTTCTGCAATCTTCTCCATGGTGCCGTCAGCATAGCTGGTCTTGAAGAATTCGTTAAGAGCCTCTGTCAGATCAGAGCCCTGACGGAAGCCAACACCATATTCCTCACCACCACCGAGGCTAACAGTATAGGTAAGATTTTCATAGCTTGTGCCTTCCCCAACCATGGCGGCTGCCATAAGGGAATCGATGATAGCTGCATCAGATGTACCGGCTGCCACTTCCATAAGGGCATCCGCCTGAGACTTCACAGATGTAGCGGAAAGACCTCTATCTGCAGCTGTTGCTTCTCCGGAACTACCTACCTCAACAGCAAAATTCAGATCTCCCAGACTATCCTCTGTCTGATACTGATCTGCTTTATCTGCAGGCACAACTACGATCTGGGAATTGCCCATGTAAGCGTTTGAACAGTTCATGGAACTGGTTACCTCATCTGTCAGGGTCATACCATTCCATACACAGTCAATAGTCTTGCCTTCCAGCTCCAGGATCTTGTTATCCCACTCGATCTCCACGAATTCAACCTCTACACCCAGGCTCTCAGCAAAAGCTGTGGCCAGATCAGCATCAAAACCGATCCAGTTGCCATCGGCATCCTTGTAATCCATGGGTTCAAAATCTGTAATACCCACAACCAGTTTGCCGTTGCTCTTGATGGTCTCCAGATCACTTTCAGTCTCTGCTGCAGAGCTTACTGCTGCAGAGCTTTCAGCTGCTGAACTCTCTGTTGCTGTGGAAGATGAACCGCAGCCTGCCAGTAAGCTAAGGCCCATTGCTGCTGTTAATGTCATTGCTAATAACTTTTTCATATGTTTCTTACTCCTTTTTCACTGCGTTGTTGTAGCGTAACACAGTGCCATTATAGAACAGCACTTTGGAAAGTGCAAGAATTTCTTTCTTTTCACGAAATAGTAGTTTATAATAGGTAAATATATGTATTCACAAGGAGGATAGATCTATGGGAAAAATATTCCGTTTTCACAATGATGTGGATACCGACCAGATCATTGCGTCCCAATACCTTTTATTTCCAACCATCGACGAGATGAAAACCTATACATTCGAATCTCTGGATCCGGATTTTTCCAAAAAAGCAACCCCCGGCGACTAT
>CAZUBP010000215.1:0-2691 GCA_964618605.1 uncultured Lachnospiraceae bacterium
CAGAAAAACTACCTCATCTGCTCCTGCCGCATCATAGGCCTTGGCGATTTCCACCGGATCACCGGCGTCCCGGAGGTTGACAAAGTTAACCCCCTTCACTACTCTGCCCTGATGTACATCCAGACAGGGAATAATTCTCTTTGTAAACATCCTATACCTCCCTGCCTACAGCGGCAAAATTTTTCAGAATCTCCAGTCCCACGTGAGAGCTTTTCTCCGGGTGGAACTGACAGGCAAACACATTGTCCTGCTCCACGGAGGCATGGATCGTGGTGCTGCCGTAGGTGCAGGAGGCCTTCACGATGGACGGCTCCTCTGCCTGCAGGTAATAGGAATGTACGAAATACACATAGGCTTCCTGGGGAATCCCCTTAAACAGTCTGCCCTCATTCTGTATATGCAGAGAATTCCATCCCATATGCGGGATTTTTATACCGGGTTCTCCGGGAATCCTCCGTATGCTGCCCTTTAGGATACCCAGGCCCTGCACCCCGGGGCTTTCCTCACTGGCATCAAATAAAAGCTGCAGGCCAAGACAGATCCCCAAAAAGGGCGTCTTTTGTTCCACAACTTCCTGAATCACTCTTATAAGATCAAATCTTTCCAGATTTTCCATGGCGTCTCCGAAGGCTCCTACCCCCGGTAAGATCACCTTTTCTGCCCGCACAACAGTGTCCCTGTCTCTGGTAAGGATGGTCTCCTCCCCCAGCAGCTGCAGGGCCTTTTCCACGCTTTTAATATTTCCTGCGTCATAATCCAGTATGGCAATCATGTTTTCTCTCCACGTATAATTTCTAGCTGCAAATCATCTAAAGTATAGCATATCCCTTACAAAATTCAAGAATGAAGTGCTGCCCCAGGCTTTACCCCTGCTGCAGCACTTCCTTTGCTTTTCCTTATTCCTCTTCCGGTTTTTCCCTTTTTTCCAGGGTAAACCAAAATTCCACACCGTTGGTATAATTCTCCGCACCGCACTGCTGGTGCATGGTATCCATGATCGCCTTAACAATAGAAAGGCCGATACCGCTGCCGCCGTATTCCCTGGTCCTGGCTTTATCTACCTTATAGAATTTGATCCAGATCTTATCCAGATCCTCCTCGGGAATCTTTTGGCCGCTGTTAAATACGGAGGTCTTTACCAGACCGTTCTCCACCTTGCACCGCACATCCAGGATCATCTCTCCCTCAATGTGGTTCAGGGCATTGGAGATATAGTTGGTCACGACTTCCTCCACATTAAACTCATTTCCCCAGACATACAGGGGTTTCTTCTGGTGCAGCTGCACCTTTACCCCCTTCTGCTCAATAAGCAGGGCGGAGGACTGTAAAACTCCCTGAAGCACCGCTGTCAGATCAAAGCACTCCATCTCCACCGGCCGGTTATCAAATTCCAGCTGATTCAGGGAAAGAAGCTTTTTCACCATAATATTCATTTTTCTGGCTTCATCGGCGATAACATCCGCATAAAAGCTTCTGCTTTCCGGGTCATCGTTAACGTTGTCAATAAGCCCTTCTGCATATCCTTGGATCAGGGCAATGGGGGTTTTCAGCTCATGCGATACGTTGGAGAGGAATTCCTTGCGCATCTCATCGATCTCTTCCTTCTCCCGTATATCCGCCTGGAGCTGTACGTTGGCCTCCTGGAGCTCCACAATAGTCTTTTCCAGCTGTTCGCTCATGCGGTTGAAATTCCGCCCCAGCACACCGATCTCATCATCGCCGCCGCTCTCGTATCTGGCGTTAAAATCCAGGTTGGACATCTTGTTGGAAAGTCGGGTCAGCTCCTGTACCGGTTTCACAAACTGCCGCACAGCGAACCAAGCCACAATACCCCAGAAAACAGCCAGCACAATACCTACGATAAAGGAAAAGACATTGGTCAGGCGAACGCTCTCCTTGATGCTGGCTACCGGCGTTCGGATAATAAAGCTATAGCCGTTTTCCAGCTCTCCCCAAAGCTCCATATAGTCCTCGCTGCTGAAAAAGTCACTGTTTTTCTGCAGAATGTACTTGTCCGTCTCCTCCAGAATATCCGGCTGAGATTGATCCAGCCCTTCGTTGTAGCCGAAAAGCCGACCGCTGATCCGTCCCTCGTCCTGCTCTCTCTGGTTGCTGATAACTACATGCTGGTCCGTATCTACCACCACCACCATCAGGGTGTTGGCTTCGCAATACTGCTTTATCTTTTCCGGGATCTCATTTTCCTGAATCTCAGAAAAATCTATATTTTCCAGATAGCCCATGGCCGTTTTCAGGTTTTGACTCTTATGCCAGGTGTAATACTTTTCCAGGAAAAGAGCGTTGGTGAGCATCCAGCACATAATGATCATAAACACCATGCAGATGGTGATCAGTACCAGCTTTGTCCGAAGGGAATGCTTGATGGGTATTCTGTCCTCCCCTTCCCCTTTTCTCTTACTTGTCATTTTTCTGCTCCGCCTCGAATTTGTAGCCCATACCCCAGATGGTACGGATCATCTCACCCTTGTCTCCCAGCTTGCTTCTCAGCTTTTTCACATGGGTATCAATGGTTCTGGCATCGCCGAAATAGTCATAATTCCACACATGGTTGAGGATCTTTTCCCGGGAAAGGGCAATGCCCTGGTTCTCCATGAAATAGGTAAGAAGCTCAAATTCCTTGAAGCTCAGCTCCACGTTATTGCCATCCACGATAACCTCGTGGGCCGTTTT
>CAZUBP010000216.1:0-2663 GCA_964618605.1 uncultured Lachnospiraceae bacterium
ATACTGCGGCGGCGTGCTTCGGGAGGAGAAGGCCTGCCCCTGTGAAGTGGAAAAGGATTACGTATTCCCGGGGAAAAAGGGGAAAGAGCCCTCTGCCTACAGTGTGACGGAAAAGGTATTACATACACTGCAGTACAAGGAGGAAAGCAGCGATCCTGGGGTCAGTCAGGTGGTGGCCAACCTCATGGGAATTTTGCGGCTGGCCAGAAAGGATGTTCTGGCAGAATGCGATTTCTCCCATCTGGATTTGAGCAAATGCCAGATGAATGGCTGTCATTTCTCAGAATTCTACAGAGATAAGGTGTACACTTCCCTGTTTGACGGATCTCTGCTGCCCGCTTCCTTTTTCCTGAACGCAGGCCACACGGCAAACATATGCGCTTTGGTGGAAGGCAAGGACGGCTGGATATACAGCGCAGACGAGGAGGGCTGGCTGCTGGGGTGGAATTACCGCACAGATGCTATTGTGAAAATCAAGCAGTATCGCAGTATTCCCAGAGAGCTGGCTTACGACATGGGAACCGACAGAATCTGTATTGCCTTCGAGAACCTGATTGTGTTGTTGGATGGCGTTTCTCTGACAGAGATCTTTTCCCGGTTCAACGACACCGATACCAGGTGTTTCCGTTATGTCCGATTCACCGGGGAGGGACATCCCCAATATGCCTATGATCTGGATCCTTTTTGCTGGTATGATCTGTTTACCGGGGCAGTGGAAGAGGAAAGAGATTCCCGGGGGATCATCTCCGGCTGTGTCCGGGAGTGTAAAAAGACCGGCAGGATCCTGTATTCTCTGTATGGCAGAAATCTCTGTATGCAGGAGAAGGACCAGAAAAATCTGGAAGAAATAGATCCTTCTATGCGGCGCTGGCTGGGACCGGATCTGGATAGGGATAACAGGGAAAAAAGGGGAAGTAAGATTTATGCTATTGCTGTGAATGAAGAAGAAAGCCGATTTGCCGTTGCCATAGACAACTATATTCTGGAATACGAGCTGAAGGAAAATCTGCAGGATATAACCCCGGTGTGGACCTACACCGGTGCCGCCAATATTTACGACCTCCAATACCGGCGAGAGGGAGGCTTTGTGCTGGCAGTGGGACGACAGGTGATGGTACTGGACGAAAAGGGCATTGTCAAAAATAGGCTGCGGCCCCAGTCTATTTCTAATATTGCGATGTTTACCCCCGGTTGTGATGGCCCGGGTCCCCAGCAGGATGAGGAGGGACTCTACTACCTCATATCCCAGGAGGGTATTGCCAAAGAACTGGATAGTCAGCTGAATGTTCGGCGAATACGAAAGCTGCCGTTGGTGGGCCGATTTGTCTGGGTCAGTGACCGAAAGACCGGAGAGCGGCAGATGCTTTTTGGCGCCAGCAAACAGTATCCTAACGGATATCGATTTTCCTTTGAATCCGGAGAGGCCATACCCTCCGGCTGGTGCTTTGAGATGCGCACCACCCATCACGCTATGTATCGCAGCGAGTACGTGATGAACCATAATCGGTCTGCCGTAGTTTATGATGATCAGGATGGGGCGCAGACCTATGAATACAGAAATCACACCGGCATCTGGATTTTCGGCTGTTCCTTTCAGAATATCCGGGGAGAAATGGCGGCAAAGGAATATCAGATCTTTTTAAGAAAGAATGGAGGTATCGTCAATGGAATATAAAGTAACGATTTACGATCTGCAGGAAAACGGGAAATGTATGGCGGATCTCCAGATTCAGGAGAGCAACCTGTTTATCAGCGGATTCCGGATAATGCCCGGCACCATGGGCCGGGGGGTGATCGTCCATATGCCTAAGAGTATGGGTACCAACTGGACATATACGGAAATCGCCTGGCCCTTTGTGCGTCAGATTATTTCTGCGGAATATCTGAAATACCCGGGGGTCGGGGAAATCATCAGCAATATAGTAGCCAACAGGGAGACTGCTGTGAAAAAAGAGAGTCTGCCACAGGAAAAACCAGAGCCGGAGAAGCTGCAGAAAGTGCCTCCCCAGGAGACATCCCCAGAAACAACCAGGCCGACAGCAGCCGGGCCGGAGGGTAACCGGCATACCAGGGTAACGATTTATGGGCTGGAGGAAAACGGAAGGTGCATGGCGGATCTCTATGTTCAGGAGATCAACCTGTTTATCGGTGGATTCCGGGTAGTGCCCGGCGCCATGGGCCGGGGGGTGATCGTTCATATGCCCAAGGGCATGGGTACCAACTGGACGTATACGGAAGTCGCCTGGCCCTTTGTGCGTCAGGCTATTTCTGAGGAATACCTGAAATATCCGGGAGTGAAGGATATCCTTAGCAATATAGCAGCCGGCGGGGAAACCGTTGTGAAGGAGGGGAGCCTGCCGGAGGAAAAACCGGAGCCGGAGGAGCTGCAGGAAGCGTCTGTCCAGGAGACACCTGCAGAAACGATCCTGCCGGCAGCCGTCGAAACAGAAGAAAACCTGCATCCCAACGTGACCTCGGAAAAGAAAAAGAAATTTTTGGAGATGCGCAACCGGATGGAACGAGTACGGAATGCGGAAAATACCTCCTTCGTCTTCAAACCCCATTCCATTTTGAAGCTGGAACCGGTGGCCAATGAAAAGGAAAGACTACAGCTGACCAGACGTATTGTGTATGCCATTAACAGCCCAAACGGCGGCATCGGT
>CAZUBP010000217.1:0-2611 GCA_964618605.1 uncultured Lachnospiraceae bacterium
TGGCCGGAACGCAGTCTGTTTTCATAGGAAAAATACAGACGGATCGCCAGGGGCAGTACCTCTTTTCTTGTTACCGGCAGTGTTTCCATATAATACTCATACAGCCGGGTCATACGCAGCTGGGCATCCACCGCCCTCTCATACCAGACAAAATATTCCGGACGCCCCGGCGTCTCCAGCATGATAAGTTTAAGAATGGCATGAAGAATCTCTTTATCCGGATACACCTCATAGCAATCACACAGCAGCCGGTACAGAGGCTCGGACCATGCCTTGGCATTCTGGGCCAGAATAGCGGTCATTTTGGTGATTTCCGGGGTAATAAGCTTTCTTCTGGCAGCGAACTGCAGAGTTTTCAGATACAGGCCATGAAGACCGGTAAGCAGCTGGGGATGATGTTTCAGAATATCCCATACCTCACAGTACATCAGGGGACTGTTGGAGCCAAATTCCGACAGCTTTTCGTATTCCCGCAGCTTCTTTTCCGGGGAAAACTCCGGCAGCTGCAGCATCCACAGATGAAGGAGCACTGCACTTTTGGGACATTTCAATCGCAGATCGTACAGACGATCCCGAATCTCCTCTGTTGCCTGTTCCAGAAGTCCCGTCTCTCTCGTCACATACAGACCGATACCCAAAAGCTCCGGATCTGTAGTCTTAACCTCCCCGCTCTTAATTGACCAGCAGGTGGAAATAGCTCCTGCCATATCTCCCGTGGCCAGCTGCAGGGCTGTCTTATAGGCGTAGATACCGTAGTCCTGGTCATGCATATCCGTTTGCAGCAGACCGATAGTGCGGTTTTTCCATTCCTCGGCACTCTGGCGATTGGTGATATAAGAAATATATTCCTCCATGAGGATACTCTGGGTCTTTTTCCTTCTGAGGCGCACATCATCGCTGTGGGCACCGTTTCCGGCAATCACCTCAAACTCCAGAGTTTCGTAAACCGTACGTATAATGATCTTGCCAAAATTGCGGCCAGCTCTCAGGCGATCCCGCCGCAGTATATATTCCAGGCCGTAAAGGCTGCCGATAAAGTCCTCAGAGGTGATTACCCGTTTGTCCACCTGGAGGAAATCTCCCTGCACCTCTACTTCCATACGGACAAAGCCCCAGTTGTTTTTCTCCACGTAGAGAATATTTTTCTGGGAGCTGCGCAGTCCATCGTAAATCTTTTTCTCCCGGTCAATGGTAATATGCACCGGTTCCTTTCGACCGCAGCCGATCAGAAATTCCTCCAGATGCTGATAGCCCGCCGGTTTTACGCAAAGGCCTCTGTACAGAGGCAGCCAGCAGGCATCCTTTCCCTTTAAAAAGGTACAAAAATCCGGGGAGTTAAACAGGTGAAAAGCCTCTCGGAAATCTGTGCGGGCCAGTTTGGCAAAGCCATCCAGATTGCGGATCTCTCCATGGCGGGTCTGGATCTGGGGGGTGTGCACCTCTACCTGCACCTTCACCTCTGCTTCCCCAATAGGGCTGAGAATGGTGATGATGCCCTCGAACCTTTCATTTTCCTTTAATCCCCGGGTATCTACAATATAGTGAACATGAATAGCATTTCCGGAGAAGGTATCCTTCTCCACAACGATACGTCGATTAGAGCTGATGAGCATGCCCCGGATGCGGCTGTTGTCATCGGCAGAAAAAAAGAACTCACCCTCCAGGCTGGAGTCTGCCGGAGCCGTCAGTTCCAGAATTTTGTCGGACAGGACGAGTTTTGGTACCTGAGATATGTATGTATCGTTCAACAATTCTTCGATTCTTCTTTTCATGCAAGTTCACCTGTTTGTTTTTATCTTGACTATTCTTTTTCAGCAGTTATAATCAAAAGTAATTATACACCACCTGCTACTTTGTTGCAAGCTGTGTCGAATTACGACAGAATCGAGGACATCATGTTGAAACATAAAGATCATTTTCATGGCAGTGACCTGGAGACCATCGAGGCCATCTACCATATTAAAAAAGAAGATATTGTCAGTTTTTCCGCCAACGTTAATCCCCTTGGCATCAGCAATAAATTAAAGGACACCCTGTCTGAGCACCTGGATGCTATTACTACCTATCCCGACCGGGAATACACGGCACTTCGCAAAGCCATCGCTTCCTATGCCGATACCCAGATGGAAAATGTCATCGTGGGCAACGGTTCCACAGAGCTGATTTCCCTGTTTATCCAGTTACGCCGGCCCCAGAAGGCCATGGTTTTAGGCCCCACCTATTCTGAGTATGAAAGAGAGATCTCTCTGGAAGGCGGTACTACTGTGTACTATCCTCTTCGTGAGGAGGACGATTTCCAGATCAATATTGACGAATTCTGCAACAGTCTTACAGATTCTCTGGATCTTCTGGTGCTTTGCAATCCCAACAATCCCACCTCTACTGCTGTCTCCACCAAAAATATGCGGCGTATCCTGGACACCTGTCTGGTGCACGGTATTTTTGTTATGATCGATGAGACCTATGTGGAATTTGTGCCCAATGTAAAGGCCGTGTCCGCCGTCAGTCTTACCAACGACTACACTAACCTTATTATCCTTCGGGGTACCTCCAAATTTTTTGCCTCTCCCGGCCTTCGTCTGGGCTATGCCATCACCGGCAATATGGATCT
>CAZUBP010000218.1:0-2586 GCA_964618605.1 uncultured Lachnospiraceae bacterium
TTGTAGCCTGACACTGTACGGATGTAATGGCAACTACGCCTACGATATCCTCAGCGGAGCATCCTCTGGAAAGGTCATTTACGGGAGCTGCGATACCCTGTGTGATAGGTCCGTAAGCTTCTGCCTTAGCCAGTCTCTGTGTCAGCTTGTAACCGATATTACCTGCATCCAGGTTCGGGAAGATCAGAACGTTTGCTTTACCTGCAACATCACTGTTGGGAGCCTTGGAAGCGCCAACGCTGGGAACAATAGCTGCATCCAGCTGGAACTCGCCGTCCAGTTTCAGTCCCGGATTCTGCTCTTTGGCGATCTTGGTAGCCTCAACCACCTTGTCAACCAGAGCATGTTTTGCACTGCCCATAGTAGAATGGGACAGCATAGCCACGATGGGCTCTTTGCCTACCAGTGTCTGGAAGGAATCTGCGGAGGAAGCGGCAATAGCAGCCAGCTCTTCCGGATTGGGATCCTGGTTCAGTCCGCTGTCAGCGAATACGAAGGTACCGTCAGCACCGTACTCGCAGTTGGGAACTACCATCAGGAAGAATGCGGATACCAGCTTTGTACCCGGTTTTGTTTTCAGGATCTGCAGACAGGGTCTTAAGGTGTCTGCTGTAGAATGGCAGGCGCCGGATACCATACCGTCGGCATCTCCCATTTTTACCATCATAACGCCGTAGTACAGATACTGATTCAGCAGAATCTCTCTGGCTTTCTCCGGTGTCATGCCTTTTTTGCTTCTCAGCTCTACCAGCTTCTCAACGTATGCATCTGTTTTGTCCGATGTGGCGGGATCAACAATAATTGCACCTGTCAGGTCAAGTCCCTCTCCGCCTTTTTTAACAGCCTCCTCGGATCCTACCAGGACGATATTAGCGATGCCCTCTTTCAGAACCTGTGCTGCTGCCTCATATGTTCTTCTGTCCTCAGTCTCCGGAAGAACGATGGTTTTCATATCCGCTTTAGCTCTTGCTTTAATTGTGTCAATAAAACTCATTGGTTTATGACTCCTTTCGTATCTTGATCTCCGCCCACATGGGCATTCGGACGTCAAATGCCCGTATGGTAAAATTATACCTCTACAGGAAAACTTTAGCAAGCCAAATGTACCCGGAATTGGTGTCAGAGGAAAGGTTTACTTGTGCATTTTTCTGTACAATGCTAAGATAATAACAGATTTTTACGCCGGGAGGTATCCATGAAAACAGCTGCTATTATTGCCGAATACAACCCCTTTCACAGCGGGCACGCCTATCATATAGAAGAAACCAGAAAGCGCACCGGAGCTGATCGCATTATTGTTTTAATGAGCGGCTCCTTTGTACAGCGGGGGGCCCCTGCCCTCTGTGACAAACATCTCAGAGCCAAAGCTGCCCTGGAAAACGGCGCCGATCTGGTGCTGGAGCTTCCTGTCTCCTACGCTGTAGGCAATGCAGAGGTTTTTGCCCAGGGGGCCGTGGAGATCCTGGACCGTCTTGACATCGTAGATTACCTAAGCTTCGGCGCCGAAGCGGAGGAACCGGAGCAGCTTATCCGGATCGCTTCTTTATTAAACAACGAAACGGAGGAATTCAAGACTACCCTGAAGGAAGAAATGGGAAAAGGGAAAAACTATGCCCAGGCCCGGGCAGCCGCTTTGCCCAAGATCCCCGGCACTCTCTTCTCCTCTCCCAACGCTATCCTTGGCATTGAATATATCCGGGCACTGCAAAAGCGTGGCAGCGCCATTTCTCCCTGCGTCATTTTGCGCCGGGGGGCCGGCTATCACGATACCCGGCTGACCGCTGATCCCGGAAAGGAAACCATGTTTTTAAGTGCTACCGCTGTGCGAAAGGCTCTTTTGTCCGATCCCTCCGACGCTGTGTGGAAACAGCTTTCCACTGCCGTCCCTGCTCCCATGCTGCAGGATCTGAAGGCAGCCAGTCAGGAGCAGGCCCTTTTACAGGCGGATGATTTTTCCCAGCTATTGCACTATCAGCTTCTCACCCAGAGTGACGAACAGCTTCTTTCCCATCCCAGCATTCAGCAGGATCTGGCCAATCGCCTTCGCCGTCACCAGTATCGTTTCCGCTCCTTTACCTCCTTTGCGGATCTGTTGAAATGCAAAAATTATACCCACAGCCGTATCCGCCGGGCTTTGCTGGAGATACTTCTGGATCTGGGACAGCCCCAGCCCATAGAAAAGGTACGGGTACTGGGCTGTCGCCGGGATGCTCTTTCTCTTTTGTCGGACATAGCCGCCAAGGGTTCCCTGACACTGGTAACCTCTCTGGCTAAAGAGGACTGTTTCTGGCAGTCGGATACCCTGTACGAAATGGTATTGGCACAAAAAAAGAGGACTCCCATGACACCGGAGCCCTCTAAAGGAATGCTGCTTATGGATTGAACCTTATCTTTTAATTCTTAAAGCTGTGGATAGGTGCGGGGATACGTCCTTCTCTGCTGACGAAAGCGTCGCAGGAGAAGCCGTTTACCGGCATAATGGGGGCATAGCCCAGCAGGCCGCCGAATTCCACGATCTCACCTACACCTTTTCCTACTACCGGAATCAGACGCACGGCTGTGGTTTTCTGATTTACCATACCGATA
>CAZUBP010000219.1:0-2579 GCA_964618605.1 uncultured Lachnospiraceae bacterium
CTGCGACCTCCTGGTCCCAAACCAGGCGCTCTAGCCAAGCTGAGCCACACCCCGACGTTAGGCGTTCACCCCATCTTTGCTCAACGCAAGTAGAATTATATTATGAGAAGGGAGGAATGTCAACACTTTTTTTTATTTTACGAAACAAATTTTCCCGCTCACCTTTTCTTTCGTAATATCCAGTATTATATAGGAAGGAAGTCTCCCCAGCTGGCGAGGGTACGTGAGGCTGCCGGGATTGCACAGCAGAACCCCCTCTTTCCAGGTCAGCTCCGGCATATGGCTGTGGCCGTAGCAAACGATCTCCGCCTCATGAAGCTGTGCCGCCAGAAGAATCCCATCGTGGCTTCGCTTCACCCCCTGACGATGGCCATGGGTCAGAAACAGATGATGTCCCAAAAGGTCCAGCTCCACTGATGGGGGCAGCTGCCGGTCAAAATCGCAGTTTCCCGACACGATACAGCAGGGGCCCGGCGTCTTGTAGCGAATATAGTCCGCCCGTCCCTCCACATCTCCGCAGTGCAGGATATAGTCCACCGGCTGTTCCTTTTCCCATACCTTATTAAAATTTTCATCTCTGCCGTGGGTATCGCTGATGACCAATACCTTCATTATTTTGCCTCTTTTTGCTTCTCTATAATGTATTCCCGAATTTTTCGCAGAGCCTTACCTCTGTGACTGATGGCATTTTTCTGCTCCGGCGAAAGCTCCGCTGTGGTACAGCCGTAGGCAGGCACGTAGAAAATAGGATCATAGCCGAACCCATTCTCTCCCTTTTCCTCGTAGCCGATACGCCCCTCTATGGTCTCCCGCACTACCTTGTGGGAGCCATCGGGAAATACAGCTGCCACGGCGCAGACGAACCGAGCCGTCCGCTTCTCCTCCGGCACATCAGCCAGCCGGTCTATGATACTCTGATTTTTGATTTTATAGGAGGTATCCTCCCCCATGTACCGTGCGGAATAGATTCCCGGTTCCTTGTTCAGCGCATCTACCTCCAAACCGGAATCGTCAGCCAGCACGATATCCTCACAGTTGGCAGCGATGGCTGCTGCCTTGATCCGGGCATTTTCTTCAAAGGATGTGCCATCCTCCTCAATATCTGCAAAAAGCCCCGCTTCCTTCATAGAAACGATCTCTATTCCCAGATCATCCATAATTTCATGGATCTCCCGCATTTTATTCTGATTACCTGTGGCAAATACTATTCTCATACCTGTTTCTGCTCTCTTTCCACCGGTTTTCTGGGCGGCTTCGGTCCCATAAACTGGTAAAAATATGTTTTCATCATACCGTTATATATCTTACGGTTTTTATCTGCTTTTCTTCCTATATAACGCTCTGCATCCTCATAGCTGGTGATCAGATACATGGACCAGGAATCCAGCGCCCGATACCGTTCACCGATCTCTCTGTACAGCGCCGGAAGCTCCTTTTTCTCGGAAATCCGCTCCCCATAAGGGGGATTGAAAATAAGAAAGCCGTATTTTTTCGGATGGCTGAGATCGCACATGGCCCGCTGCTGGAAATGGATCAGATGATCTACCCCCGCCAGCTTCGCATTGGCTCTGGCCGCCTTAATAACCTCTCCATCCATATCGTATCCCTGAATATCCACCTGAATATCCCGGTTTACCCGCTCTCTGGCCTCCTCAAAAGCATCCTCCCAGCAGCTTTCGGGGATCACATTGGTCCACTGCTGTGCCAAAAACTCCCGGTTCATACCCGGTGCTATATCCGCTGCTATCATGGCTGCTTCAATGGGGAAGGTGCCGCTTCCGCACATGGGATCCACCAGGATCCTGTCTTTCTTCCAGGGTGTCAGCATCAAAAGTGCCGCCGCCAGCGTCTCTGTAATAGGCGCCTTGGCTGTCATCTGGCGATACCCCCGCTTGTGCAGGGACACCCCTGTGGTATCCAGTCCCACCGTCACCATATCGTTCATCAGGGTCACACGCAGGGGATAGGAGGCTCCCTTTTCCTCAAACCAGTCCTTTTTGTATACCTTCCGCAGTCGTTCCACCATAGCCTTTTTCATAATAGACTGAATATCGGAAGGACTGAACAGCTTACTTTTTACTGAATTGGCTTTGGCCACCCAGAATTTGCCATCCTCCGGAATAAAATCCTCCCAGGGCAATGCTTTGGTAGCCTCAAAGAGCTCATCAAAGGTCTCTGCCTTGAATTCACCTACTTTAATAAGGATCCTTTCTGTTGTACGCAAAAAGATATTGGCATAAGCAACCGCCTCGGCATCCCCGATAAAGGTAACCTTGCCATTCTCCACAGAAGAAATCTCATAACCTAAATCTATAATTTCTCTCTTTAAAACCGCTTCCAGGCCAAAATGGCAGGGAGCTATCAATTCCCACTGTTTCATTGTATTTCTCCTTTTTAAGTAGCTATATTGTACCCGTATGCCTTTCATTCGTCAAGAAAGGGATGGCAATTGCCAGGGAGTTTTTCGCTCCGCCACGCAAGGGCGAACCATTCCTCCGGAAGTCTATCTCCTGCCATGTCAACCGGGGGTGGGCTATATATTCTTCCGGAAAACTCGCTCTCGCTCCGGTTCGAACGTA
>CAZUBP010000220.1:0-2572 GCA_964618605.1 uncultured Lachnospiraceae bacterium
CGCCAGCAACCCTATTTTGGATATTCCGCTGCCAAACTAGCCCTCAAATGCCCAAATTGCCTGTCATTCCACAAATTCCAGCATTTCTGCTGCACATCTACAGCATCAATGATAATTCCAGATAAAAGATTTCCTCCGCATCCTTGAAGCGGATCTCTGTCAGCTCTTCAATGCGCCGCAGCCGATATTTCAGAGAATTCAGATGGATATGAAGGGCTTCGGCGGTAAGATTCTGGCTGCAGCTGTTTCTGAGATAGGTTTCCAGGGTGTGCAAAAGCTCCGTATGGTTGGCCTCGTCGTAGCTTTGCAGGATAGACACCGCCGGATGGCGCAGGTGAGAGGCCAGTTCATTTTTCCTGAGGATCTGCAGCAGGAAGGGAAGAGCGTAGTCGGCGCATCGCCGTATTCCCGGATTGGCATCCCCATGCATGGCAAAATAGGCCTGATCGTAGGCAATTTTCAGCTTCTGCATATCGTGAACCGGCATGGAAATTCCTACGCAGAGGTTGTGAATCCACTGTTTTTGCTGCAGGAGAGCAAGGATATCCTTCTCCACAGTCTTATTGATCAGCACAGCCACCGTATCCTGGTATTCACAGGCGGCGCATTTCAGCCCCAGGGCTTTTATTTCATTAATCAGCAGATGGTGTATAGTGTAATTCCTGGTGCCATAGCTTTGCATCACCAGCAATATTCTATAGGGATCTGCCAGAATTTCCTTTTCCAGACGGTTTACCGCCACCTCCGACAGGACTTCCCCCGCCAAAGACTGTTTGAAGATCTGGTGGCTGGCCAGGTGGATGGAAGAGCGGTCGGTAAATTCACTGGCTTTGCAAAAATATTCTCCAAACAGGCCTTCACAGTAAATAGAAAGGCGCTCTTCATTCTCCGAAACCGGGAAAATCATCATAAATCCCACACGCTCGTTCTCATAATTCAGGTACATGGATACCGCTTTTTCCGTGGGATTATCCACGGGATGGAGAAGCGCCGGGTAATCTGTAATGTCATGCCATATCTTTCCATATTCATCCTGAAAAAGCTGTGAACTGGATTTCAGATCCAGCATGGAATGTTCCCGAACACTTTTCCCTATGGGTTCCGGCAGCAGCTCACTGCGCAGTGCCCGGATCAGGGCACCCTCCATATCAAAAACAAGGATGGGACTGTCTATAATACCGGCTGCTGCCTCCAGCATTATCTCCAGAGACTGGTGTTCTGCTGCTGCAACAAGAAGCTTTTCCTCAAAACCGCCATAGTAGTCGAAGGCAGCTAAAATATCGTTTATCAATGCTTCGGAGTCGTTGCTGTGGCAAATGATCTCATTTTCTCCGGAAACCAGGATCACGGCATCCCGATATCGTGGATCCTGAATATAGCCATAAGCCTCCCCCAGATAAACGTAATCCAGGGCGTAGCTGGTGCGCTGGTCCGACAGGAAACGAATCCCTTTGATGGACAGGGTATCCGTGCTTATATGTATTTCCGGATCGTATTTGGCCAGATGCTTGGCCAGAAGAGACATACTTAACTTCATCCTTACCTCCATTTGTCTGTTTCGGACAAATCTTCACATCATTTCGTTGTGAGAATCGTATTTCAAAAATATAGTATAAAAGAAAAATGGCCTATATAATAGTAATATCAGTATAAAAAAGGGCAGGGAAACTTGCAACATAATTTTTGTCTATTACAAACAACAGGGAGGGTTTTATGAGCGCACCACAATTTAATTTCAAAGAAAACTATGAGAATTTTCTTCATCACAAACCGACATCACTGATCCCCAATTCATTTGTAGGAAACAAGATCTATGGTTTCGGTGCTGTCAACGGTCCCGCTATCGAAAAGGGAGCCCAGTTCGGTGACTGTATGGATGGTTTCGGTATTAAATGGGAATATCCCTCTACCGGCGGCGGAGCTGCTGTACCGGATGTCAATTATACCGTTATGGATGATGTTACCGAGTGGAGAGAGAAAGTACATATTCCCAATCCTGCAGAGTACGACTGGAAGGCTGATTACGCCATGGAGTGCAAGATGCTGGGTGAGCCGGATCGGGAAACACAGGTCATCGACTTCGGCTTCGGTAACGGCGTATTTGAGCGTCTGGCTGCTCTCATGGGCTTTGAAGATGCATTGGTAGCTATGGCTTCCGAGCCGGAGGAGGTAACTGCTCTGTTTACCGCTATTACCGATTATAAGATAGCTGCTCTGGATTATATTATTGATGCTTATCATCCGGATACCATTACCTATTTTGATGATATTGCTACCCAGCGGGATCTCTTTATGTCCCCGGAGACCTACCGTGAGCTGGTTAAGCCCCATCACAAACGTTTCGCTCAGGAATGCATCAAACGTGGCATTATTCCTATCTATCACTGCTGCGGTCATGCAGAGGCTGTTATTGAGGATATGATCGACTGCGGATGGGCTGCATGGAGTTCCGTACAGATCAGCAACGATATCGAAGGCCTGATCCAGAAATACGGAGATCGCATCGGTATCGTAGGCGGTTATGACACCAACGGACCGGCTTCCTCTGTAGACGCTGACCATGAGCTGATCG